>DBFXIC010000066.1:0-2612 GCA_048455095.1 Anaeromassilibacillus sp. | reverse complement strand
GAATATGGTTGTATGAATGGTACAGAAATAATATACGAATTACCTACACTTACCCACTTTTAACTACTCTTATCTGTTCTAAAAACCATTGGCATTACAGCAGTTAACAGCACTTAGAAGCAGGTAAAAGTGTAGTTAGTTTCTATAATAAAAACCAATTATCCCGTAACCCAAAGGCAAAAACGGTCAAGGTGTAGGAGTAATCGAGGAATAATCGACTCTCCTACACCTCTTTTTACACCGTTCTGCCGCTTTAGATACGGGAGCAGAGGCCAGATCCGCTCGCATCAGTATCCACGCACATCCTCGACAAATGACCCGTTTCTCAAGTGGTTTTCGTACGCTTCTCGAATGATGCGAATAGCGATGTCTACTTCTCCATTTTGAAGATCGTTGTCTTTGACGATCTCCTCATATTCCGCATAGATCCGAAAGACTCGCTTAAACTGCTCCCTGGTCACAGGATTATCGGGGCAAACGCAGTACGAGGCAAAACTTATGATCGAACTGCGCTTGCTTTCAATGTAGAGAGACATGGTGATTTCGGTGTTCTTATCCATTTCTTCTTTCAGAACCTCAATGGACTGATCATGCACCACTGCTCTATCATTTACCCATTTCATCCAGGCGTCACGCTTGGCGATATTATCTTCGCTGTAATGGGATTCCACGCTGTTCAACACGGTCTTCACATCGTGAATCGTCGCGGACATTTCTCGCATGGTCTGCCGTTCCTGCTTCTTCCGAGCAAAATATTTCCTGATCTTAATGAACTCGGGAACGACTTTCCCCTTAAACTCCAAAATTTCGCCAACGATCTGCATGATCAAAAAAACGCCGATAATAGCCAGACCTAAAGCGATAGGTATGTTCAGGTACTCGATATAGCTGATCATGTTAACCGATCACCCACCTCGACAAAGGTGGGTTTCTTTTCTTCTGCCATCATCCAACCTCCTTCAAAGCAGGCAAATTTGGAAAGCTTAGGCTTTGGGACTCAGCATCCCGAGCAGTTCCTGATACTCGCTCTCGCTGATTTTGTCGGCGGCATAGAAAATATCGAGCTTCGTCTCGATACCCGCCGTCTGGCCTCTCTCGATCATGCGCTTCAAAGTTCGGTACAACATAGTAGTTTTCCCCTTTCTTAAATATCCAGCTCTGTCAGACCCAGCTCCAGCAGAGTCAGACGGAATTCCTGGTCCACGTTCATGGCATCCGTATCCACTTGTGCGGAATACAGTGCCCGATTGCTGCGGTCGATCTCGTTGTCTACTCCCTTTCTCAGGAACGTCTCGTAGTTCTCCCGCACGTTTGCCGCGATGCCGTCCCAGGTCTCCACCTCCACATGGTACTCGTCGTACTCATATCCGGTGAAGTCCTCGGTCTGGACAGGCGTCACGTTCTGGAAAAGCCGTACAAGGCTTCTTCCGCTTCCGGGAATGCGCTCCACGGTAAAACTGCCGGGGTCAACCATCCCTTGTACTTTCATGGTGCCGCTCCTTTCACGCCGCCTGGTAGGGCGGATATAATTTCTGAAGCCGTCTGCACTCTTTTCGGACGACTTTCTTAAGATCGAACATGGTCTTCGGCTGGTAATACCGCTCCAAAATCCGTTGACAATCGCACTTTCGGAGCTGCCCAAGCCGTGAGATCAGGCCGGAGGCCCGCTTAAACGAGATGACCCGGTTTCGATCCCTTCGGTAGTAATATAAATGCAGCGACTGCTTGAGCCGAAACAGGTTGTGCTTTCGGAGGATGGTGTAACCGTGCCCGAACCGGTAGCCCAGCGCCGACGGAATCCTCGGCCGTCTTCGGCGCTGTTTGGCCTCGGGCAGCTGCTCTCTGGCCTTCTCCACCCTTGGGGTAAAGCCGATCCGAAAGACCTGCCAGTTGTCTTTCAGCTTTAGTCCCACGTCGGCCAGCCACGCCTGAATATCCCGGATCAGCTTCCGCAATTTCCGCTTGCTGGAGGCGAAGATGGTGAAGTTGTCCATCTGCCGCAGGTAGTGGCTGACGCCGTACTCCCTTTGGTGGATCATCAGGTCCAGCGGCTGGAGTACCAGGTGCAGGAACCAGGCGGAGAAGAACGCGCCGATAAGTACGCCGTATTCCATCAGGGCGTCGCACAGCCAGAGGGTCTCCCGGTCCTTGAACAGCCGTTTCAGTGCCTGGATGACATACGGCGGGTCCAGCTCCTCAAAGCAGTGGTAGATGTCGCATTCCGCACCGTACCGTGTGCCGGCGGCGTCGCCGTTCATCCACTTCTTGATCGCCTTGACCCCGTAGGAATTTCCCCGTCCCGGCACGCTTGCGATGCAGTATTTGTCCATGCTCCGCATGATGTGCGGGATCATGGGCTGTAACACCGCATGGTGGACATACTGGTCCGGCCACAAAAGCGGCTCGTTGATGTCCCGCCATTTGCCCTTTCCGCTGTCCGCGTTCCGGTCCCAGCGCCGCCGTTTCAGCGGCGGGTGCATGTGCGCGTCCCCGCTCACCAGGTCCTCAATGAACCTGCGCAGCTCCGCCACATACGCATCCGTATTCGCCTCGATCTCCAGGACCTTCTTGTTCAGGCTGTGGTCGCCGTTGCGCCGGTGTCCCCGGTTGAC
>DBFXIC010000065.1:0-5578 GCA_048455095.1 Anaeromassilibacillus sp. | reverse complement strand
GCATGAGCATCATCCGCCTGCCCTATGCACTTTTGATCAGCGTCATCGTCTCGATGACCAGCCTGATCCCCATCCTCGGCGCATATCTCGGCGGGGCGGTCGGGGCCTTTATCCTGTTGATTATCGACCCACTCTACTGCCTCTGGTTCCTGATTTTCCTGGTGATTCTACAGCAGGTGGAGGGCAATCTTATTTATCCGCGCGTTGTGGGGACTTCTATAGGCCTGCCCGGCATTTGGGTGCTGCTTGCGATCCTGGTGTGCGGCAACCTGTGGGGCATTCCCGGTATTTTGATGGGCGTCCCGCTCTTTTCTGTGCTGTATGCGCTGCTGCGTATGGCCACGCGCGATTTTTTGGAAAAGAAGGGGATTACCGATCGCGAAATTGCGGCAAACCGCCTCCCGCTCCCGGAAGAACCGGAGCCCGATGAAACCTGATTCCATGCCGCCGGAAAGTTCCGGCGGCTTTTTTCTGGGTGTACAAATACCTCCCCCTCCCAATGTGGTAAATTGCTCTATTTCCTCTTTTCATTCCGGGAACCCGTGGGGATTTTAACTTGTAATCAAAAAATAGTTGCTATGAAGAAACATAGCGTCGAAAAAAAGTGTATAGTATAGATTGAACTATCATATAAAAATATAGGGGTTTTTGGAATGAACGATATGATCGCCCGCAAGAGTATCAATCAGGAACGAAGCCAGCTGATCAACCGCGCGTTGGTAGCGGATCTGCTTCGGCAGGAGGGAATCTGTTCCCGCGCAACTCTTGCGCAACTGTCTGGCCTGAAACAGGCCACGATCACCAATATCATTGGAGAATTCATCGAGTGCGGCCTCGTGGTGGAAACTGGATTGATGAGCGGTTGTAAGGGCCGCCGATCCATCGGCGTCACGCTGAACGACGATCTGTATAAGGTGATCGGCATCCGTATGACGCGACGTGCGTTCTATATCAGCATTGTCGGCCTTTCCGGCAAAGTCTATGCGGTGGAAGAATATCCAATCGGTCCCCGGGACGACGTACAAAATACCATCGCCCGCATCCGCAATGCGATTCAGGATATCCGCCGGGAGAATGAAGAGACAAATATTCCCGCCGTCTGCATGGCGATGCCCGGCCCTTACCGCGAAGACCGGGATCAGTTGCTCTTTGTGACAGAGCTCTCCGGCTGGCAGAATTTCCCCATCAAAGAGGCACTGACAGAGGGATTTGATATTCCGATCTATATTGCCAACGATGCCAATGCCAGTGCGTTTGCACAACTTTGGTACCGCAGCAAGGAATACGGCATCCGCAACATGATCTATGTGTTGGCGGGCCAAGGCGTCGGCTGCGGCATCATCACCGACGGCAAGCTGGTGTTGGGCCAGCGCGGCATCGCCGGCGAATTCGGCCACAGTACGATTAACTACCGGGGCGCGCTATGCGAATGCGGCAACCGCGGTTGCCTGGAAAAATACTGTTCCTTCCTGGTATTCTGTGAAAATATTACCCGGCGTCTGCGTGCGGGCGAACCGTCCATTTTGGGCGAACACAACCTCACTGCAGCCAGTATTTCTGACGCGGTCAAGACCGGTGACAAAGTGGCGCGGGAAGAGTATGAAAAAGTCTGCGAGTTCCTCGCCATCGGCATTGTTAACTTGATCAACCAGTTTAATCCCGGCATGATCGTTATTGGGGATGAACTTGCAGAGGTCGCGCCGGAAATTCTTTTAAAAATTGTGCGTGAAAAAGTCAGCGCCTGTATCAATCCGCTGGTATACAACGACATCACCATCGAAGTAAACAGCCTTCCGGAAAGCCCCGCCCTGTTGGGAGCCGCCGCTATTGCGGCGCGCCACGTGCTTTCCGATCCAACTAAGCTGATGAAACGCGAAAAAGTGGAAGAAAATTTTTGATCTTTCTGCCATGTTCGCACGGCGCACGGATTTCCATTTGGTATCAAAAGCCCGGAGAACTCTAAAGTGGAGTTCTCCGGGCTTTTTGCAATAAGAGCCGGTTTCAAATATCAGAGGATTTAGAAAGCAAACGAAACGTTCAACAAAAAACGGGGCGCCTGCACATTGCCATGCAGCCGCCCCAGTTTTTCAAAACATTCCTTTTACAAAGGTCAAAACGGTTTAAAAACGATCCTACAATGAATTAACCGATCGCCACCGCACAGTGCTTCACGGGCTGCTGGCCTGACAACGTTGTATAAACGCCCGTACTCTGGCCAGGCATGCCGACCGCATATACACGGAAGTAATAGTCATTGCCGATCTGCGCCACAAATTGCGTCTTAAGCACGCTGCCGTTGCCGACCGTGAAGCTCGGCGCAACACCATTGCCATTGGCCACGGTCATTTTAAAGCAGTATGCGCTGCCTCTCTTGAGCGTGAAGTCCACGGTCGTGTCGGAGATCACCCTGGCCTGTGCCTGCACAGCCGTCGCTGCGCCGACCACTGCGGTACCGGTCGAACCGTAGCTGCCACCCTTGGAACCGGAACCAGAAGAATTGCTTCCGCCATTGGAGCCGCCGCCCTGATTCGGGTTCTTCAGTTCCTTGTTCAGGTGTTCGGCAACTTCATCGACCTGCTCCTGTGTTGCGTTCTCATTGTTGTACACGATCAGAGCGTCGTTCAGTGCTCTGACAAGCGCCTTAGAGGGGTTACTTTCCTGTTGTGCCTGATCGATCAAATCTTTCAGCACGTCCTTGTTGGGCTTGAGGCGCAGTGCGCTCATCGCCGCATTCAGCTCACTGGCCGCTGCGTCTATATCCGCCTGCGTCGCGGTATCCACGCCTTCCTTCAAGAGCTTCTTCGCCGCTGCAAGCGCATCGGTAAAGGCTTTCTGGCCTTTCGGCACATACTTTGTCAAATCCAGTGCATTTGCCTCGTCAACCAGGAATTGGAGCGAAACCATGTTTGCACGGTACTCCATGTTCTCAACCGCATCCAACAGTGCGTCGTATGCGTTCTTTAATTCTTCTTCGAGGTGCGCTTCAGAGGCGAGCACTTCCTTGGCCTTTTCCAGAGCCTTTTGCAGCGTATCCCAGGTGGACGTGGTGTAATCCTCTTCGTGCATCATCTCGACGTCTTTTACCAGGTCTTCCAGCTTGGCTGGGTCGCCCTCCGCGAAGCTCAAGAAGTGGATCATGGTCATGAGCTTTGACCACTCCTTGTCGACTTCTTCCTGGGTCGCGCCTGTGCGTCCATCGACCTGCTGCGCCGTCAAAAGCGCTTTATCGAACAGATCTTGGAGCTTTTCACTCACCGCATTGTATTCGTCGCCGCCCTGCAGGGCTTCCGCCGTCCTAATCGTCTGGCGCAAGATCGACTTATCAACTGTGGTGATCGCCACATCGACGCTGGCGTCCAAATTGGGCATGTTGAAGGTATAGCTGAAGGAATCCGCGTCGGTCAATTCCTGCTCTTCCCCATTGATCGAAACGGTGCTGAGCTCCCTGCCATTTCTCGGAGTAAAGGTTAATGTAACATCCTCGCCGCCCATGACAGAGCCGGTAAACCTGCCGGTCTTATTCGCGATTGCCGTATCCTGTCCATCAATGGACAGTTCCACTTTATTTGCTGGGAATGTGATTTTCAGGGTGTGCGCAGACTGTTCCGCATCCTCCACCTGCACTTCGACGGAAGCTTTTACCTTCTCCGGGTTGTAATATGCATCCGCCAGATCGAGCGTACCGGTTACGGTATACATGCCCGCTTCCGGCTGATAGTCCGCCGCATTCCAGGTTACGCCCAGGTCCGCCGTGGAGCTTACGCCATTTTGCACGAGAGTTGCCCGCACCGTCTCCGGTAATTTCAAGCCTGCAAACGCAGTGCCTGCGACCGCCTTTACGGTACCCGGTGTTTCCACGGAAACCACACTCGGCTTTGTTGCTGCTGCGACCGTCACAGTCGCTGTGCCAAATACCGTAGGATCTTCATCGGAAGTGGCTTTCACCGTCAAAACGGTTCCAGCGGGTTCATCTGCCGCCACAGTCAGCCAGCCGAGTTCGCAGATTCTGGTTGCATTCTCACCCGCATGCGTTGCGCCTTCCACAGTCCAGGTGACGTCCGTATTGCGGCCTGCATTTAACACATCCGCAGTGAACTGAGCCTGTGCACCCTGTTCCATATCCGCAGTCTTGGGGGAAACTTCTACGCTTACGGAAGCCGCTGGAGCGAATTTGTAAACTTTCACACCATAAGCGGGCACGTTTACAGCGATCGTATCGCCTGCTGCAACACTGGCCTTCTCATTGGACCAGAGCTCTTCCGAAGAATACTGTGCAGCATTTGCAAAGGTAGACGTAAACATCGCCTTTTGCTCAGCGGTCAAATGCCCGGAGCCGTTTGCTGTCGCCTTCGCGCTTGCCGCCGAAGCGACCTCGCTCATGGCGATACTGGCATCCTTCGCCGAAGAAGCCTTGTTAAAGACGCACAGGGCAACACTGCCGTCCGCCAAGGGTTTTACGAGATAATCGATTTGTCCGTCCTGCTTAAAGCGCTTTGCCTGGAGGCAGAGCTCGTCCTGATCGAGGGCGATCACTTTCTCATTACCCACGATATTCAACACATCCTGGGAGGCCGTGGTCAGATCCGTGCCGAGCAGCAGCGGAGAGGCCATCATACACCACAATGTAAAGTGAGATTTGTTCTGTTCCATATTCAGGCCCGCCAAGCCGACGGTGAGCATGTCCGGGTCGTTGTAACCATAGGGGCCCGCATACTCATCCAACGTCACATTGTGCTCATAGATCGGCATGATGGAATTCTTATAGCCGTCCCAAGCCGCTCTGCCCGCCCACATGGTGATATCCGTGGTGGTGCGCCAGAAATGGCCCAGATCCTTAGCCCAACCGGCGTATGGCTGCGCCCAGCCCCAATCGCATATGTTGAGCACAACATCGCGGTCCGTAGCGTCCAGCGCACTGGACATCGCCAGATAACTTCTGGCAGAATCCTGCTGATAGGCGTCTTTGATGTCGCTCTTATCCAAATAGAACTGGATTTCATTTGCGCCTTCACGCAGCGGCACATTGTAAATGCTGCGCGCAGCGGCATTTGTGGAACTCCAACTCGATGTCTGTGCCGACTGGATGTAGAATTTGCTGTACATTGCGGTCTCCGGATTGACCTGCATGGAAAGCCAGCGAGTCTTATCCGCATTTACGCAGTAAACATCCACCGTATATTTGGCGGTTTCGTCGATCTCGTCCATGTCGAAATGCAATGTGGCAACGCCCGCTTTTGTCAGGCTTTCGCTGGAATCCAGCATTCCCATACACGGCGGATTGTAGCCGTTGTCGACTTCTGCGCCATTTTCCAGGGTGACATTCTCTGTGGAAACATTGACGGTCTTGACCGTGCTCTCCACACCATCCTTCATCTTTTTAATCACGATTTTCGGAATGGCAGGTGCTTCCTTTGCCATACCGCTCATGGTTGTGGTGGTAAAGCTCTGCCCATTGCTCTCGCCGGAGATCGGTTCCAGCGGCAGCTTTACAAGCGGATTGTAACAAAAGTCATATTTCAGAAAGTCGATGTTCCAGCTTGCAAACGTCTGTGCATCCGTGTACTCGTGGTTATAAGAG
>DBFXIC010000064.1:0-2856 GCA_048455095.1 Anaeromassilibacillus sp. | reverse complement strand
CACGGCGATTGGGCCACCAACGCCGCCATGGTGAGTGCGCGTGCGTTCCATGCAGCGCCCCGCAAAATCGCGGAGGCGATCACCAACAATTTGACGCTGGACGGTACCTATTTCGACCGCTTTGAGATCGCCGGGCCGGGCTTCATCAACTTTTTCCTGAGCAAGCAGTTCTATACGGACGTGCTCAAGGACATCGAAGCGCTTGGCGCCGAGTACGGCCGCAGCGATTACGGCCGGGGCAAGAAAATTATGGTGGAATTTGTCTCCGCCAACCCGACCGGCCCCATGCACATGGGCAACGCGCGCGGCGGCGCGCTGGGCGACTGCTTGGCCGCTGTGCTGGATGCGGCGGGCTATTCGGTCTGGCGCGAGTTTTACGTAAACGACGCGGGCAACCAAATTGAAAAATTCGGCAATTCCCTGGAAGCGCGTTATCTTCAAATTTTTAAGGGCGAGGACGCGGTGGAGTTCCCGGAGGACGGCTACCACGGCAACGACATCAAAGAGCGCGCCGCACAGTTTGCTGAGGAAAACGGTGATAAATATGTGGACGCCGACCCGGCTGAACGGCAGAAAGCGCTGGTGGACTTCGCATTGCCGCGCAACATCGCTAAGATGAAGGCCGACCTTGCAAAATATGGCATCCAGTATGATGAGTGGTTTCTGGAAAGTACCATTCACAATGATGGGGAACTTGCCGAAACCATCCAAATTCTCAAGGATAAAGGTCTTACCTACGAAAAAGAGGGGGCTCTCTGGTATCGCGCCACCACCTTCGGCGCGGAAAAGGACGAGGTTTTGGTGCGTCAAAACGGGAACCCGACCTATTTTGCGGCAGATATTGCATATCACCGCAACAAGTTCGCCAAGCGCGGCTTTGACCGCTGCATCGACGTGTGGGGTGCCGACCACCACGGCCATGTGGCCCGTATGAAGGGTGCTATGGATGCGGTGGGCCTCGACGGCAGTAAATTGGATGTCGTGCTGATTCAATTGGTGCGTTTGGTGCGCAATGGCGATGTGGTGCGCATGAGTAAGCGTACCGGTAAAGCCATTCAACTGGCCGACTTGTTGGATGAAGTTCCTGTAGATGCAGCGCGTTTCCTCTTCAATATGCGTGAGGCAACCTCCCAGATGGACTTCGACCTTGATCTTGCAGTGCAGCAGGATTCACAGAATCCGGTCTATTATGTCCAGTATGCGCATGCGCGTATCTGCAGTATTTTGAAGGCGCTCGAAGCCGAGGGTATCAAGCCGCGCGCCTGTACGGACGACGAGCTCGCCCTGCTGAATACGCAGGAGGAGATCGACCTCATCCGTCATCTCTCCTCCTACACCGATGAGATCGTAGCCGCTGCGAAGGATTACGACCCGGCGCGCATCACGCGCTATGTCATCACGCTGGCGAACCTGTTCCACAAATTCTACAACACCTGCCGCGTCAAGGATGAAGAGGACCACCTGCGCGCCGCGCGTATTTGCCTGTGCAGGGCGACTGCGACGGTCATTCGCAATGTGCTGTCCCTGCTGAAAATTTCAGCGCCTGAGTCCATGTGACGCGTCTGCAATAGAAAGCCTTACAGGAGAACAATGAACATGGAAGATTTCCCTTATCCGTTACCCCTGCTGCTGGACGGCGCCACCGGCACCGCCCTGGCTGCTGCTGGAATGCCGCCGGACATCCGGCGGCCCGGCGGTCCCGGCATGGAGCAGTGGATTTTACAGCATCCTGATATGCTGTGTACCCTACAGAGCGACTACATCGACGCGGGAGCGCAGGCGATATTCGCCCCCACCTTTGCGGCAAACGCCTCCCTGCTCTCCGCCTACGGGCTGGAAGGGCGTGTGGCAGAGCTGAACACGGAACTGGTGCGCCTGAGCCAAAGCGTGGCCAAGCCGCGCGGCGTGCTGGTGGGCGGTAATGTTTGCCCCAGCGGACTGTTCGTCCCGCCCTATGGTGAAGCCGACTTTGACGACATCTACGACCTATACCGCGAACAAATGCGTGCTCTCGGCAAAGCGGGCGTGGACTTCATTGCAGTGGAATCACAGACCTCTCTGGCCGATATGCGCGCGGCGGTTCTTGCTGCCAGAGCCACGGATCTACCTGTGTTCGTCACCATTGCCGTGGATGAAAGCGGCCACACCGTCACAGGAAGCTCGCTTCTACCGGTCGTCATTACTTTACAAGCCATGGGTGTGGATGCAATCGGACTGAATTGCCTGTTGGACCCAATGCTTTCTCTGATTGAATCCGTCCGTCCCCACACGGCTGTCCCCCTGATCGCGGAGCCGAATGCCATAGGTCCGGATGGGCTTCTTCTCTCCCCCGCAGCCTTCGCAGAAAAAATGCGGCTGCTGATGCAGGCGGGTGCACGCATTGTTGGCGGCTACGACGATTCCACCCCGGCACATATCGCCGCTTTAAAGGAGGCCGCCAAGGAGTTCGGCCCTCCGGAAATACCGGAGGAACCCGACTGCTATGCCGCCGCTATTGAAACAGAAGCCTTCTTCCTGGGTGACGACATCACATTCAGCGAACCTTTGGCGTGCACGAGCCACCTGGACGACGACCTGATTGATCTGGATGACGACCGCTGCAACGCGGCGTTGGTGGAGGTGGAGAGCATCGACGACGCGCGCATCCTCGCGGAAAACAGCGGCATGACGCGCTTGCCCATCGCTGTTCACTGTGACAGCGCGCCGATTCTGGAAGCCGCTCTGCGGTACTTCCAGGGGCGTTTGATCATCGACAGCGAATGCCAGATTGAAGACGAGGTTTTGGAGCCCCTCGCCGCCAAATACGGCGCGATCGTATACTGATTTCGTGGGCGGCATTGGTGCAAACCCTTTGGA
>DBFXIC010000063.1:0-12109 GCA_048455095.1 Anaeromassilibacillus sp. | reverse complement strand
AGAAGGGGCCGCAAAAAGTTGGTAGCGTCGAGGAAGCGTCCCGCGTTTATGAGGCCGTGTCGCAGCAATCGATACCTTTTGAGTTAGAACGCTCAGACCTTACTAAATCGCTTCTTCAAAACCTCATAATGGTTCCGATTTGACTTGTCTCCACCATTGTCAGGGAATAGACAAAACGGCAAGCTATCGGTGGTGCGGTGCTTAATTACACACGCACAGCATTTCCCGTGATTTGGGCAGGTCTGCTTCGGGCAGCTACACACTTTCACATTTTTACAAGGCATTGGTTTGCCTCACCTTTTTCAGAATGGCAATCACTTCGTCGGTTTTCAGTACCTTGCCAAAAGAAACCACTTTTCCGTCCACAACAAGGGCCGGGGTTGTCATCACGCCGTATGCCGCTATCTGTGTAAAGTCAGTGATATGGTCGATTGCCGTGTCCATGCCGAGTTGTTTTAGCGCCTCCAGTGTGTTAGCTTCCAACTGATTGCATTTCGCACAGCCGGAGCCAAGAATTTTCACGCTTGCACCGCTTGACTTGCTTTTCTCCGCCGCCTGCATCATTTCTGCATCGCAGTTGCCGCAGCAACAACTTTCTTCCTTTTTCTTTCCAAAGATTTTCATCGTTATCCCTCCTAAATAAATAGATAGTGAAATGCGTTGAATAGATATCCAACAATGATAATCCCCGCTGTGCAGATACCGATAAACAGAGCAAGCAGTTTCGGTTTCACTGCTTTTCGCAGCATAATCATAGACGGCAGCGAAAGCGTTGTGACAGCCATCATAAAGCTGAGAATTGTGCCAAGCTGTGCGCCTTTTGACAGTAGGGCTTCGGCCACGGGAATCGTGCCGAAAATATCTGCATACATGGGAACACCAATAATCGTTGCCAAAATCACGCCAAACGGATTGTTGCTTCCGAGTACCGCTTCAATCCAGTGTTCGGGAATCCAGTTATGAATGACCGCGCCAATTCCCACGCCCACAAGGATATACGGAAATACTTTTTTGAGAGTGGAAAGCATTTGATCCTTTGCGTAAACCAGCCGTTCTTTTTGTGACAGCGTCGGAGATTCTATATCGACCGCACTTGCACTTTTGATAAAGGATTCCACATGTTTTTCCATGTGCAGCTTTTCAATCAGCGCACCGCCCGCGACGGCAATCACCAGGCCAACCAGCACATAAGCGACGGCGATTTTCCAACCAAAAATGCTGGAAAGCAGAACCAGACTCCCTAGGTCAACCATCGGGGAGGAAATTAAAAAGGAAAAGGTCACACCAAGAGGAAGTCCCGCGCTGGTAAATCCGATAAATAGCGGGATGGAAGAACAAGAACAAAAAGGTGTGACTGTTCCCAGCAATGCGGCGATGATATTCGCCCATATCCCATGAAACCGTCCTAAAATCTTTTTGCTGCGTTCCGGCGGGAAATAGCTCTGGATATAGCTGATTAAAAGAATCAGGAAACAGAGCAACAGCGTGATTTTGATTACGTCATAGAGAAAGAATTGAATGCTGCCGCCGATACGTCCGGTAATATCCAGTCCTAAAGCGGATAACCCCATGCCGATCAGCTCATTCAGCCATTTCATACCGAGGAGTTGATTTTGAATAAAGTCCCAAACTATCGACATTCGCAGTCACCACTTTTGCAGCAATTCAGCGTCCCTATAAACGTCTTGAACATTGACAGTGTTTCGCAGTTCAGAGAATAATGCGACCACTTACCTTCCTTTCGGGTTTCCACTAAACCGCACTCACACAGGATTTTCATGTGGTGGGACAGAGTCGGCTGGGTAATATCAAAGGCTTCCAGCAGCTTGCAGCCACATTTTTCTCCGTCCGATAACATTTTTACAATCCTTAATCTGTTAGAATCTCCAAGAGCTTTACAGATCAAAGCAATATCCATTTCACTCATTGCTATCACCTCGCATAGATTGTTGTCTATATGATATCATATGCATAGATGCTTGTCAATGTGTTTGCATTTATAAAACTTTATTCTCCTCCAAAAAAACGAAAGAAGTCGATTGTTACTTACAACAATCGACTTCTTTCGACAATGGCTGGGCTGGCGCGATTCGAACGCGCGGATGACGGAGTCAAAGTCCGTTGCCTTACCCCTTGGCTACAACCCAATATACACAGGAACACGGGACCGACAAAGAGTCTGTCCCGTGCCCTACAGCGTCCAAAGACGCTTCATTTTAAAATGGGGTGGATGATGGGATTCGAACCCACGGTCTCCAGAGCCACAATCTGGCGCTTTAACCAGCTAAGCTACAACCACCATATTGGCGCGCCAAAAGGGACTCGAACCCCTGGCCTACTGCTTAGAAGGCAGTTGCTCTATCCAGCTGAGCTATTGGCGCACGCACTTGGAGCGAGTGATGGGAATCGAACCCACACGACCAGCTTGGAAGGCTGGGGTTCTACCATTGAACTACACTCGCGTTCAGCGACGAAATTAAGTATAGCACAGTCCTATGCGATTTGTCAAGAATTTCAAGCAATTTTGGAGGAAGAAGTCCTATAAAAACAACGACCTGCTTTCCGTTGGAAAAGAGAACGCTATATAACCTTTAAAACCTAAAAATAAAAAGCAGAAAGACAGGGCAGCCGTATAGAATATCCCCCCATACGGCTGCAACCTTTTTTCCTATCCGGTCAAACAGCAGATACTGTTCCACTGTTGCAACCCAACTCTTTACATTTTGCGAAATTAGTTCATCGTCTCCATTTTCAGTTCTTCGTCTGCCGTCAGGGCAATTCCAAAGAGCGGCCTGTCGAAATGATCCACTAGCAGGGATGCCATGCGATCCTCTACCTTGCGGCGGATCAAATTCCGCAGATCGCGCGCACCGCTTTTGCCGCCAATGGCATGCTCTGCCAACCAATGCGTGGCTTTTTCATCGTAAACAAAGCGAATTCCGCGCTCCTTGAGGGAGCCTACATATTCATTGAGCATCAGTGCGGCAATCTTCTCAAAGTCCTCCAACGTGAGCTGACGGAACACGATCACTTCATCCACACGGCTGAGGAATTCGGGACGCAGGAACTCGGAGAGCGCCTTCATAGCCTTTTCTTTCGTCACATCCGCATCGGTGCGAGCAAAGCCCAACGCGCCTTCCTTCTTTTCGCTTCCAGCGTTGGAAGTCATCACGATCACCGTGTTTTCAAAGTTGACTGTACGCCCATGGGCATCTGTGATGCGGCCCTCATCGAGGATTTGTAGCAGGATGTTCATCACATCCGGATGCGCCTTTTCAATCTCGTCGAACAGCAGCACCGAATACGGACGGCGGCGCACCTTTTCTGTCACCTGTCCGGCCTCGTCATAGCCCACATAGCCCGGAGGCGAGCCAATGATGCGGGACACCGAATGTTTCTCCATAAACTCTGACATATCGAGGCGGATCAGCGTTTCCGGCGTGTCAAAGAGCTCCTGCGAAAGCACCTTCACCAGCTCCGTCTTTCCTACGCCGGTCGGGCCGACAAAGATAAAGGAAGCGGGCCTGCGGCGGGGACTGATCTGTACTCTGCTGCGGCGAATGGCTGCGGAAATCGCGGAGACAGCCTCCTGCTGGCCAATGATTTTGGAGTTCAGTACGCCCTCTAGATCGGAGAGCTTTTTCAGTTCATTTTCCTGAATGCGGCTGGCGGGGATTCCCGTCCAAAGTTCGATGACCTTGGCGAAGTCCGCCTCTTCCACCTCGGCGCCCAGCGCCGCGGGCGCGAGTTCCTTCACCCGCTGATCCGCCTGAGAAATCTCATAGCGCAGCTTTGCCAATGCCTCATAATCGATCTCTGCCCCGTCGCTCGTCATATCCTCTTCGTCCTGACGCATTCTTTCCAGGTCAGCACTCAAGCGGTCGTATTCCGCCATGGGCAGATTGCGCAGTGCAGCACAAGCACAAGCCTCGTCCAAAAGATCGATTGCCTTGTCCGGCAAAAAGCGGTCGTTGATATACCGCTCGGAAAGTACCACAGCGCGGCGCACCAAGGAATCCGGCACACGTACACGATGGTATGTTTCATAATACGATTTGATGCCTGTCAATACGTCGACCGTCTCTTCCACCGACGGCTCCGCAATGGTCACGGGCTGGAAGCGTCGTTCCAAAGCGGCATCTTTCTCAATATATTTGCGGTACTCCACAAAGGTGGTTGCGCCGATCACCTGAATTTCGCCGCGCGATAAAGCAGGTTTCAAAATGTTTGCCGCATTCATGGAGCCCTCGGCGTCGCCCGTTCCCACAAGATTGTGCACTTCATCGATGAAGAGAATGATATTTCCCTCTGCTTTCACCTCATCCACCAGAGCCTTGATGCGGCTTTCAAACTGGCCACGGAATTGGGTGCCCGCTACCAGTGCGGTGAGATCCAACAGATGGATTTCTTTTGACTTCAAGCGCGCAGGCACATCGCCAGAGGCAATGCGCAATGCCAGGCCCTCGGCCACAGCGGTTTTGCCCACACCGGGTTCACCGATCAAACAGGGGTTATTTTTCGTGCGGCGGCTCAAAATCTGCACCACACGAGAAATTTCCTTATCGCGTCCAATGATCCGGTCGATCTCCCCCTTGCGTGCCTTTGCGGTCAAATCCGTACAATACGTATCCAGCGCCTTGCGCTTTGTCTTATGCTTCTCTCGCTTGTCGCGTTTCGGCGCAGGTGCAGGCGGGGGCGTTTCTCCGCCACTCTTTTGTGGGTTCGTCATATCTGAAAAAATATTTTGTAAAAACGGAAACGTCGCTGCACCGCCGGGCGTAAAGCCATCTTCGCCGTTTTCCCCCGTTTCCTCCGAATTCATCAGGCCGTTAAATTCGGCCTCCATTGCCTCCATCTGCTCCTCTGTAATGCCCATTTTTTCCATCAGGTCGTTCACCGGCTTGATCCCCAACTCTTTGGCGCACACCAGGCAGAGTCCCTTGCTTTCCTGAGCGTTCACCGTGGGAGAAATAAACACAACTGCCGGACGTTTATGACATCTCGAACACATCATCATACTGTAATCACTTCTTTTTCTCTATAAAATAATTCAGATAAAACAGCCTTCCCACAGAGTCCTGCGCCAGCTGCAATACCTGTTCTGCCCACACATTTTGCATGCAGGCATGCGGGCGGCCAAATCCCATATACATATTTGGAAACGCCGTCCGCGGCCATCGGACGGCGCTTATTGTCGAATATTATTCCTTCTGAGATTTTCCCGCACGAATATCGGCCTTCAGATCGATATTGTCCTTCGGGTCGGTAGATTTTAAAAGCTGCAGGAAAATCTTAAAGTACTGGACAAACGCGTAGATCATAAACGCCGCAGTCACAGAGAGCAACGCAATAGTCACCGCGAGGTTCTCTATTTGGAAGAAACCCTTCAATGCCACGATGACAACGAATGAAAAATAGAAGAAGATGGTTGCCACCTTGCCATACCATTTGGACCCACTGGGCCTTTTTTTCTTTTTTAACACCAGAAATGTCCCTGCGACAAGCATCAAGAGCTCCTTGAGGACAAAGATTGCCAAAAGCGGGATCAATACAGGCTGTTCAATTGCCAAACACACCGCCACGGTTCCCTGTGTCAGTTTGTCGGCAACCGGGTCCAGCATCTGCCCCAGCTCTGTAGATTGGTTAAACCTGCGCGCGATCATGCCGTCAAACATATCGGAAAGTCCAGAAAGCACTAGGCACGCAGCCGCAGGCACAATCCGGTCATGTAGAAAATAATAGACAAACGGCGCAATCAACAAAATACGAAATAATGAAAGCGCGTTTGGTACATTGATATTCTTATTCCAGTTTTTCATTCCTCACAAGCCTTTCCGGGCTGATGCCGACGGCGCGGCAGAGTCCGCAGCAAAAATATGCGCGCGCTGTCCCAGCGCTCAGATCACGCCTCCGGCCCCTGCCAAAAAGTCTTCCACACGGAACAGGGAATAAACCGGATTGTGCGCAGAAATAAAATGAAAAATATATGACGAGGTAAATAGTTCCTGTTGATCCAAGGGTCCGCTGTCCAATTCAAACACCGGTCCTGCCAACTGTACAAACGAACAGACCAACAGCACCACAACGGCGCCCTTAAATGCGCCAAACAACCCGCCCAGCAGGCTGTTGGCCATATGGATCAGTGGAAGCCTACATACTGCACTTACTGCCGAAGCAGCAATGCGCACCAACATTTGCAGGAGCACAAACACAATAGCAGTTGCAATCACCCGCAAAAAATAATATTCAGTCGGCGAAGGCATGCGTGCCTGCAAAAACAGTTCGCTCAACAGATCTGTGACCAAGCCAGCCAGCACCACGGAAGCTGCCACTGCAAACAGGTAGCCTACAAACTCCACTAGGGTGCGCATCAGCCCTGCCCGGTAACCGGCAACGATAAAACAGAGTATAATCGCCGCAAAGACGGCATCCAATACCAGACCCACTCATTCCCTCCAGAATCACCAAAATTTCGGGAAGCCGCTCCCCACCTCAAAAAAGGGACGGAAAGCACTTGATTAATATAGCACAAAAAGGCGATAAAGACAAGTTTTCGTTCAAATGTTCACATTCCGTTCACCAGCATCCCTGTCTGGAAAAGGATCCTACCCACGAACCATATGGAAACGGCCAATCACCGATTGTCACCCCTTATTAAACGGTTTCTTGTGGAATCTATTCAAACCGCAAATCCCATCCGGACGGAATCAACCGTATTTCATCGGAGGCGCGCCGCATTTCCGAAAACACCTGATTCCCCGGTGCATGGATACATTGCTTAAAACGTCCCCAGGTCGACATAACGCAGCTCTGAAATCCCCAGCACATACGCCTTGCTCTCGCTGGCGAGCGCCACGGCTTTGGCGTCGCTGCCCGCATCCACGGTAGCAACAGAATTTCCGCCGACCGCGGCGTACGCATGGACTTTTCCGTCCGCCAGGGCCGCTACCGTATCCCCATAGAGCGAGACCGAGCGGACCTCTCCGGGGACAGAGATACTGGCCAACTCCTTGCCGTCGCTTCCGAGCACCACCAGACGGCTGCTCGCCGCGCTGTCAAACGCAGTCAGGCTGAGCGCCGTTCGCCCGCTGTCCACAGTATATGCCGAAAGCTGCATTCCCTGATAGTCATAATTGACCTTTGATTTTGCGGACGTATTGATCACCGCTGTCATCTTGTCGCCAATGGCGGAAACTGTGCCGTCCGGGCTCCAATATGCGTCAAGCATCATGTTTTCCGTATAGGCCGCAAACGGCTCGACCGCCCCCTCCTTGTCAAAATCCAGAAGGTAGACCGCCGACGTCAGCCCGCCGTCCCTGGCAGAAATCGTCGTGACCGCTGCATGATTTCCCGACGGGTCCAGCGCGATGGAAGTCGGATAGTAATCCGCAAACCAGTATTGAAACTTTGCCTTCCCATCCGGCTTATAAGCCGTAAGTTTTCCACTGTATCCCTCTGCCTGAGTAGCAAAGGCATAGTGTCCATTCTCAGAGAGTGCCCCGGCAAAGATATTTTCCCCTGTGTTCTTCTTCGCCACCGTCTTACTACGGCTCTCAATTTGATATCCCGTTCCACCCAAATTGTAGATCAGAGTGCGCGAGCCGTTCGTCTTCATCACCGGTTCGCTGAAACTGTGCTGACGGCTGGCCAAAATCTTGGCCGTGGAATTGTAGATAGATAGATCCGTATCGCTCACCATCACGAGTTCCCTGTTGACAGAGAGGAAATTCTTCGGCTCTACTACCGTTCCGGCGATCGTCTGTGGGAATCCGTCTCCAACGCCGATACCGACCACGCGGTCCTGCACCCACTCCATTACACGGTCGGGCGCGAGGTTCTGCCGGTTAAACCACAACAGCATTCCCACCACGCTCAATATCAAAATCAGGATGATTTTATAGACCCAACCGGGGATTTTGCGCGCGCGGTTCTGCTTCTCCCGGCGTTTCGCGCGCCGTTTTGCAATCTCTTCTGCATGACGGTCGTGTCTGGCCACATCAATTTCGCCCGTGGCAAAGCGTTTTCCTTTGCTCATACCGGTCCCTCTCCATAATACACGCGATTGAGATACAGACCGCACGGCGGTGCGGTCGGCCCCGCGGTGGTGCGGTCCCGCGCCGCGAGAATCTCCGGGATCTGCTCCGGCTGCAGCTTGCCCTGCGCCACATAGAGCAACGTACCCATCATGATGCGCACCATGTTGTAGAGGAACCCGTCCGCCGCCACAGTGAACGTCACCAACCCGCCTTCCCGCTGTATATGGGCACGGCTGACGGTACGGCACATATCCCCGCGATCGCGCGCGTCCATGGTGCAGAACGAAGTAAAATCGTGCATACCAACATAATGCGCCGCCGCCTCGTTCATCCGATCGAGATCCAGCGGGTACCAATAATGAAGCGCCCGGTGACGCAAAAAAGGATTGCGCACCGGTTCGTTCCAAATCTTATAAATATATTCTTTGCCAAGGCAGGAGTACCGGGCGTGAAAATCCATCGGCACCTCCCGGCAGTCCAGCACTGCGATGTCCTCGGGTAGAAAGTGATTCAACGCATTCAACAGCCGCTCACATGGGATGGCATGCGCCGTCTTGAGGCTGATGCAGTATTGGTTCGCATGCACGCCCGAGTCGGTGCGGCTGCATCCCTTGATGTCCGGCTTTTCAGAGGTGATTTTGAAAAGCGCTTCCTGAAACACCTGCTGCACAGACACGGCATTGGCCTGAATTTGCCAGCCATGATACCGCGTGCCGTCGTAACAGAGCGTCAATAGAATGTTGCGCATGCGCTTTCCTCCTCTCCTTTTCTTGCAGGTTACAGGGTTGTGGGCAAAATAATGTTCAGCACCACAACCAGTGCACAAACCACAACGGATATACCGATGGCCCAGCCGTCGCGTGCAGACATGTGTAGCTGTTTCATTTTGGTGCGTCCCTCCCCGCCGTGATAACAGCGGCACTCCATTGCCATTGCCAAGTCATATGCCCTGCGGAAGGACGACACAAACAGCGGGATTAAAATGGGGATCAGCGCCTTGACGCGCTGCACCAGGCCGCCGCTCTCCAGATCCGCGCCGCGCGCCTTCTGTGCGCTCATGATCTTGTCTGTCTCCTCCAAAAGCGTGGGGACAAAACGAAGTGCAATCGTCATCATCATGGCGATCTCGTGCACTTTGACATGCAGCGCCTTGAGCGGCTTCATAATGCGCTCAAGCGCATCCGTCAGCTCGGTTGGCGTAGTGGTGAAGGTCAGCACCGCGCTGAACAAAATCAAACTCATGATGCGGATTGCAATAAAGATGGCGTTTTGGATGCCATTCATGGTGATCTGCATAAACCCGAAGAGCGTTACCAGCGGCTCGCCGGTTCCATAGAACAAATTCAGTACACCGGTAAACACAACGATGAACAGCACCGCCTTGAGGCTCTTGAAATACTGCCTGACCGGTACGCCGGAAAGCGCCATCACACAGGCCTCCAGCCCAATCATCAGGAACAGCGCGGCAAAATTCCGCGCCACAAAGATGAACACGATGAACAGGAATGTCAAAATCACCTTAACGCGCGGATCCAACCGGTGGATCACAGATTTTGCGGGGAAGTATTGCCCCAGGGTGACGTCTCTAACCATGCGTGCGCCCTCCTTCCTGCAACAGCGGCATCAGCTGCTTGATCGCTTGCTCCATGGTGAGCGAGGTCTCGACCGGATACCCATCCTTCTTCAGCGTCGCGAGGATTTTGGTGATCTGCGGCACTCGAAGGCCCATCTGCTCCAATTCGTCGCCGCGCGCAAATACCTTTGTTGTCTCGTCAAACATGGCGGCCTTTCCGCCGTTCATCACCAAAATTTTATCCGCTGTACGGGCAATGTCCTCCATGCTGTGGGAAACAAGCAAAATTGTGTTGTGCCGCACCTCATGATAATTTACAATTTGAGAGAGCAACACGTCGCGCCCGCGCGGGTCAAGCCCTGCGGTCGGCTCGTCCAAAATCAACACGTCCGGGTCCATCGCGATCACACCCGCAATGGCCGCGCGACGCTTTTCCCCGCCGGAGAGCTCAAACGGGCTCTTTTCCAACAGTTCCTCCGGCAAGCCGACAAACTTCGCCGCATTGTGCGCGCGCTGTTCAATCTCCGCCCGTTCCAGCCCCATGTTCGTCGGGCCGAAAGAGATGTCCTTTAGAACGGTCTCTTCGAAGAGCTGATGCTCCGGATATTGGAACACCATACCCACGCGGAAGCGCACCTCCCTGATTTTTTTCGGCTCTGCCCAGATGTCCTTCCCGTCCAGCAGAACTGTGCCGGAGGTCGGCCGCAGCAACCCATTGAGCTGCTGAATCAAGGTAGACTTTCCGGAACCGGTGTGCCCGATCACGCCGATGAACGCCCCCTGTTCGATGGAGAGGCTCACATGGTCCACGGCCGTCTTTTCAAACGGTGTGCCCGTCCCATAGGTATATGTCAGGTCTTTTGTTTCAATAATCGCCATCGTGATTTCTCCAAACTCCCGTCAGATTCCGCCGCGCGGATACCTGCGGATGATTTTCTCGTTGATCGCCGAACCGTTTATCCGTTTGCCGGCACTTTCAAGATCCGTTCCAATGCTTTCACACAGTCCTCGACGTTCAGCACGCATTCCGGCAGTGGGTAACCGCTCGCCCGCAGGCGGTAAACCAGCTCTGTGGCCTGCGGCACGTCCAGCTTATGCTTTTTGAGCAGCTCCACATGAGAAAAGACCTCCTGCGGCGTGCCTTGGATCAAGATCTGCCCGCCGTCCATCACGACGACGCGATCCGCCTGAACCGCTTCGTCCATATAATGCGTGATCAATACGATCGTAATGCCCTTTTCCCTGTTGAGCTTGTGGATGGTCCGCAGTACCTCTTCGCGGCCGCGCGGGTCGAGCATCGCCGTAGGCTCGTCCAGCACGATGCAGTCGGGCTGCATGGCGATGATGCCCGCAATTGCGATGCGCTGCTTTTGCCCGCCGGAGAGCTTATACGGCGCGTTGAGGCGGTAATCGTACATCTCCACAGCCTTGAGGGCGTCATCGACCCGACGCCGGATCTCATCCGGCGCAATGCCGAGGTTCTCCGGTCCAAACGCCACGTCCTCCTCTACAATGCTCGCCACAAGCTGGTTGTCCGGATTCTGCAATACAAGACCCACACGGCGGCGAATCTCATAGAGCAGATTCTCGTCCAACGTGTCCATCCCTTCAACGTACACGTTGCCGCCCGCAGGCAGCAGCATGGCATTGAACATCTTGGCGATGGTAGACTTTCCAGAACCGTTGTGCCCCAGCAAGGCAACAAATTCGCCCTTTTGAATCTCCAGATTCACACCCTTGAGCACCTCATGCACCTGGCGGTTCTCGCCCTCTTCCACCTCGTCATAGGTGAATTTCAAGTCCTTTGTCTGTATAAAATCCATTTATTTTTACTCCCTGTATTACAAGTTCCCTCGAACAACGGTCTATTTTGCCCATTTTTCAGGAGCATCCAGCCATTCCTGCACCCAGGTGAAATATTGTCCGGCGTGCAGACCGTCCAACAGCGCGTGGTGCCCTTGGACGGAAAGCGGCATCAGAAGCCGGTCCCCCTGCGGGAAATATTTTCCCCACGAGATGCGCGGGATGCTGTCCACAGGATTCATCTGGATGGGATGGGCCAGCGAAGTAAACGAGACCCACGGGATGGAGGTAATATAGAGCAAATCGTCTCGTCCCGGCTCGTCTTCAATGCAGGCATCTCCATTTTTGGCCGCCTGCGTGCGTGCACGTGCATCCGCTACAAACGCATGAAATTCCTCCTGCCACGGCACGGCCACATAGCTGAAAGTGTCCTGCCGGGTGAGAACTGTGACAGAGGGCGTCACGGTATCGTGCTCCACAACCTGATCCCCGCGGATGCGATAGCGGAACTCCGGGATGGCGTTTGCCGCCCGGCTTGCCACATAGAGAAACGATGCAAAAAAGGGCAGATCATTTTCCTTTAAAAAGTGCGAAAATGCAGTGATATCCACATTCGCGCAGATGTTGAAATGGGGATAACTGAAGGAATGGAAGTAGGCGAAATGATCCTTCCTGCTCCAATGCTCCTGGTCGATAA
>DBFXIC010000062.1:0-3707 GCA_048455095.1 Anaeromassilibacillus sp. | reverse complement strand
GCCCACAAGCCTCCAAAAGCGCGGCAAAATCCGGCGGAATCGGTGCAACAACGCAAAGGCGACGCTCCGTCATCGGGTGGAAAAATTCTACTTTGACACAGTGTAACGCCTGCCTATCGATCCACTTTCGGCTGCCGCCGTAGAAATCGTCACCCGCTAACGGGTTCCCCCTGTGCGCCATATGCACGCGGATCTGATGGGTGCGTCCTGTTTCCAATTTGACCGCCACAAGTGTATGCCCGTTTGCATGGCACAGCGCACGCCAATGCGTCACTGCACGTACGCCGTCCGGTGAGACACAGCGCTGAATAGAATGCCCAGGCAGCAGGCCAATCGGCCCATCCTCCGTCCCGCTTCCCTCCAGAATTCCCTCACACACAGCCAGATATATCTTGTCGATCTGCTCTGCCATCCGTGCCGCCACATAGGTATTCTTTGCCAGAACCAGCGCACCGGTCGTATCCCGATCCAACCGGTAGACAGGGCGAAATGCAAGCCGTTCACCTTGCTGCAAAAAGTATGCCGCAGCCGCGTTGGCCAAGCTGTCCCTGTCATGTCCAGGTGAGGGATGTACCGGCATCCCCGACGGCTTATCCACCACCAGCAGACTGCTATCCTCATAAAGCGGAACCAGCGTGAGCGCCACGGGTTCTAAAAACGGCTCGTCCGCTGGCAAGGTCAATTGAATGACGTCCTCTGCACGCAGAATCTCTCGCACTGTGACGTGTGCGCCGTTGACTGCAATCCCCATCGGTTCCCGCTTGAGGCGTGCCAGAAGCCGCGCGGAAATCCCGCAGTGGCTGCGCAAAAAGCCCTTCAAGTGTGCGCCGTCGTATTCCTGCGGCACTGTGAATTCCAGTCTCCTCATAGAACCTCCGCACAGGCAGATAAAAAGAGCGCCGGCAAGTGGGTTATATGCCGCCGCTCTGTTTCGTGGATGGATTATTTAACCTCAACTGTCCAGCCAAATGTATCCTCGATCTTGCCCCACTGAATACCGGTGAGCGTATCATACAGGCGCTGGGACAGCGGGCCGATTTCGCCGTTGTTGATCTCCATGATCATATCGCCCCACTTCAGGTGGCCGATCGGGGAAACAACTGCGGCGGTACCTGTGCCGAAAGCCTCCTTCAGGCGGCCTTCCTTCGCGGCGTCCGCGACCTCCTGGATGGACAGCTTGCGCTCGGAAACCTTCAGGCCCCAGGATCTCAACATTTCGATGCAGGACATGCGCGTAATGCCCGACAGGATGGAACCCTGCAGTGCCGGTGTGACTACCTCGTCATCGATCACAAAGAAAACGTTCATCGTGCCGACTTCTTCAATATACTTGCGCTCCACACCATCGAGCCAGAGGACCTGGGTGTAGTTCTGCTGCTCCGCCTCATCCTGCGCCTTCAGAGACGCCGCATAGTTGCCGGCAGTTTTGGTAAAGCCCATGCCGCCGCGCACTGCGCGGACATAATTTGTTTCCACGTAGATCTTCACCGGATCAAGACCTTCCGGATAATACGCGCCTACCGGGCAGCAGATGACCATGAACATCAAATGATGCGCCGGATGTACGCCAATGTGCGGGTCCATGCCGATGATGAACGGGCGGATGTACAGGGACGTGCCCTCTTCGCTCGGAATCCAGTCTTTTTCGACGGAGACCAGCTTCTCAATCGCCGCCTTTGCCAGTTCCTCGTCAATCGGCGGGATACACAGGCGATCGTTGGAGACATTCAAACGAGCCATGTTTTTATCCGGGCGGAACAGCAAAATTCTGCCGTCCTGCGCGCGGTACGCCTTCATACCTTCAAATACGGACTGGCCGTAGTGCAGGCACATAGCGGAAGGGTCCATTTCAATAGGGCCGTACGGAATGATGCGGGGATCGTGCCAGCCCTGCCCTTCGTCGTAGTTCATAACGAACATGTGATCAGTGAAAATGGTTCCGAACGGAAGGGACGCGCCCGGAGCCGGCTTTTGTTTCGGGGTTTCTGTAAGTTCCAGTTTGATTTCCTGCATGGTAAAAGCCCTCTTTCTGATTATTCCCGTCTATTGTACCATCATTTTTTTCCGATTTCAAGCTGTTACCCTTCTAAAGCAAAGCTTATATTCCCATAGATTTGCGCTTTTTCACGGAATTTTTTGGGTAAATCTCCAAATTTCGCTTTTTGCTTTTTCCCTACTGACAAATACATCTTTTCAGTCAATTTTGCACAGAAGCCCGGGGCATCCTGCACCAAGCGATTTAATGATTGCGCAGGCCCTTGGGATAGCGATTTTTCAATCGCCCATTGGAGCACTTCCCGAAGCCGGTCACCACGCCGTTCACTGCCACTCCCGTATAGCCTTTATAGGAATCCGGTGCTTCCAATTCTTCGCCATGTAAAAATGCTGTGACCTGCGAAGCATCTAATTCCAGCACGGAACAAAGCATTTCCGGTTTTGCCGCCATAAACGCGGCGTGAGCAGGTTCAATGCGCTTCTGGCTGGTTCCCAGAAGGACGCCTGCGCGCAGAACGCCGAGTCCCTTCATCTGTGGGAGATCCGGCGGCAAAAGCAGTAGCTGTTCTCCGATCTGTTCCAATGCACCGGCAGGCGTCTCCCGATACATCATTTCGCAGCAGGCGCGCGCCGTTTCGCTTACCTTTTGGTATGCATAGGGCGCAGCGCCGCCGTTTGCAGACAGCCGGCGCAGTTTGGCGACAAAGTGGCCTTCCCCGCCGTCCATCGGAAGAATACGCCGTGTGCCGGCAAGCGTACCAGAGCGGCCAAACGAAACGCCGCTGTCCAACAATTCGAAATCGCTGTGCCGCTCCAGGAAAGTGGAGATCACGCCCTCATTTTCGTCGGGCGAAAAGGTACAGGTCGAATAGACCAGTACGCCGCCTTCCCGCAACGCCACGGATGCGCTTTCCAGAATTGCAAGTTGCCGCACGGCGCAGGTCTTCACGTGTTCCGGATTCCATTCGGTCACAGCGCGTTCATCCCGGCGGAACATGCCCTCTCCAGAGCAGGGCGCATCTACCAGCACTTTATCAAAAAATCCTATCAACGCTTTACAGAGCACCTCGGGGCGGCAGCAGGAAACAACAGCGTTGCGCACACCCATCCGTTCCACATTGGAGAGCAGGATATTCGCCCGGCTGCGGATGACTTCGTTGCTCCAAAGCAGCCCCTCACCGGCCAGCGAAGCGGCGATCTGCGTAGATTTTCCGCCAGGCGCAGCGCAGAGATCCAGAACGCGTTCGCCCGGCTGCGGGTTCAGCACTGTGACCGCAGAGGCCGCGGACGGTTCCTGCACATAGAATGCGCCCGCGTGGTGCATCGGCAGTGTACCGAGATGCTCTACACCCTCTGGCACATAGAAGGAAAGCGGAGAAAACGGAGCGTGAGAAAGGGAAAACGGCAGTGCCGCACGCAAAATCTCCTCTGTACATTTGAGTGTATTCAGCCGTATTCCACGCAAATGCGGCTGATCATAACAGGCGAGAAATCCGTCATATTCTCCACCAAGCATTCCACGCATTCGATCACAAAAAGCCTGTGGCAGCATTGTCATATTCGGTTTTTCCTTTCTTCATTATTTTTTAGCGGGTATTCATCCTCCGTTGGCAGACGACAATACTGTTTTAGAGACGGCATCACCGCACCAAATTTTCGGAAATTTATTCTTGCCTGCCGCAGAGTCAGGCCGTGGTTCTGATCACTCTTCT
>DBFXIC010000061.1:0-5351 GCA_048455095.1 Anaeromassilibacillus sp. | reverse complement strand
CTGTACTTGGGGTCCTGCCCTTCCATCTGGCGGGGCTTGAACACATTCAGGTAGGAAAGTCGAACCGTTCCGGTAACGACCTGAGTTGCAGAATTGATAGCCATTAAAATTTCCTCCGTTTCTATTTCTCAATTTCGTCTTTGAGCATCCTGATAATCCTGGGAATCCTCGCGTAAAACTGGTTCAGCCGCGCCTCCGACGGTATCTTCCTGCAATGCGGATGAAGGCGCTGGTACATGGTTTTTGCTTCATCATTTTTCGGGATCAGCGCCCGGTAGTTCCCGGCCAGCTCAGGACTTTGAAGGTAGGCAATCAAATTCTCGAACATCCTGCGCCTGTCTTTTCCATACCGGGTCATCCGGACAAAGGCTTCCCACCATCCCACGGTAGTGTGCGGAAGATACGCCAGCTCGAGTCCAAGGCTCCAGTTCGGCCCATGAATGATCTCTCTGGGCATCAGCCTTCGTCCTCCTCCCTGAATGCTTCAAACACCGCGGCCGCCGTATTGAGCGCCGGCCGTTTGTCGCTCTCCTTTGCCAGCACAGGTTTGCCGGCGGGCTTCATGAGCAGTTCGCCAAGCAGATCGGACAGGTTTTTCACCCCGACGATTTCCTCCAGCTCTCCAAGCCCCTTGAGCTTTGTTACACGGTCGGATGTAAATCCCGCCATGTCCAGCAGTTCGATGGCCTTCGCTTCGTCCGTGATGACACGGTTGCTCCGCCCCTCCACGACCTTGTATCCGGGGAACCTCGCGCCGTGGTTCACCGCCTGATCCAGCGCGTAGTCCTTAACGGCCTTCGCCCATTTCACCAGCCCGTCCACATTGGTCAGTATCTCGCTGATCTCTTCCGGACTTAGTGCAGCCGGCTTGCGTTCCGAATGATCGGGTTCGCTGAAGCGCAGCTTTGCGATCTCCAGCTGCATCTGTGCGTGCGCCCGGCATATTGTTCTGGCCCGGCACCAACGGCAGTGCTCGCCGGGAGTGTAGTCCCCCGCGCCTTTTGCAGCCATTTCCGCTCGCGGCCTCACCATCGTTTCCGCCCATTCATACAGCGCGGCCACCGTCATGGATTCGTTTGTGGTATTGTCCAGTCTCGGTTGGATGATGTGCATCATCACCCGATCAATGTCGTATAGCAGTGCGAAGGCCTGCAGCGCTCCCAGCGCGTACAGCCGAATCTGCGGATTTTCCACCGCGTCCACCGGCACACCCTTTCCGTACTTCAAATCGAAGATCTGCATCTGCCCATCCGCAATCAGGATGCAGTCCGCCGTGCCAAAGCCGTTGGGCACCCACTTAGAGAAGTCCACGCGCTCCTCCTTGAGCAGCAGCGCGTCCGGCGTCGCGGTTCTGGCTTCGGTCAGCCGTTCCAGGATGTAGTCCGTGTACACGCCCACATGTTCCTCCATTACGGGCTTGTAGAGGGGATTCCGTTTGAGCCTCAGGCTTGTCGCCACTTTCTTTCCCGCCAGCAGACGTTCCAGATGTTCCTCGGCGATGGCGTGCGCAAGGGTACCCTCTGCAGCCGCTTCGCTTCCGGGCGGTTCCGGAAGCTCTGCCTCCCATCTGGCGCTGGGTGTGCAGGCAAGCCACCTGTGCGCGCTGCTCGCTCCCAGAATCGCGTGTTTACTCGGTGGCATCGCCTCTGGCCTCCTTCAGCACGTCGGCATAGTGCGACGCATCCAATCCGGGAAAGTTTTCAGCACCATGGGCGGCCAAAATCTTTTTAACAGCCGCTATGCCCTTGGCCTTACGCAGATCATTGAGAACCGCTCGTACCTCCTCGGCTGTGGGGCCCTCGGGTACCGCAGCCGCCTGAGCTGGTTCCTGTTTCTTCTCGGGAAGCGCAGCCTCAGCCGTGTCCGCTGCAAGCGCGTCCTTCAGTTCGCGCATCGTTTCATGGAATTTCTGGTTGCGGGTGCAGTCCGGCGCGTCGCAGCACTCACAGTTGTTCGACGCGTCAATCACGGTGTGGGTATACATCTGCTCAATCTTTTCGTTGAGCTCCTCAATGGTCTGGGCTTCCAGTGTCAATCGGAACATTTTCCATACCTCCCTGTAAAATTCTAAGGACCGGGGCTTTGAAAATCCGTAAATTCCTGCCCCGCCACACATGGGGCAGCTGCAGCCTGCCTTCTCTGGCCGCCAGGTTGTATGTGTAAGCCCGACCGCCGATGATCTTGGACAGTTCGGTGGGGCTGATGGTCTCGCCCGGCTGGTCGTTCAGGTAGGCAATGCGCTCAACGTGCGTCATGACGAACCGACTCCCTTCTTGCACACGTTTATCCTTCAAGAATCATATAAAAGGTCTCACGTCCTTTAGGTGTCACAAGCGTCTGTGTTCCTCTCCATTCGGTCTTATCGTTGCTGCATTCCTTGACTTCGAACAGTCCGGCTTCCACATGGCTGGCATAGGGTTTGAGGCTTCCGCGCTTATCGCGGAATAAATATTTGCGGTCAAGCAAAAACTGAATGAATTGTTTGGGTTTCTGATGAAGCTGCTTCGCAGTATCCCGGAGGTTGGTCAGCAGGTTTCTGTCAACCAGCCGGTCAAAATACTCCGCCTTGGGACGCATGATCTGGTTCTCAACCGTCAGCAGGCTGTTATCCACCTGCAGCGCCTTTACTCGGGCGCGGGCGATCGACAAGGCGCGCTCCATGATCGCATCAGGGCTGTTCCATGCCTCCTCCACGCTGATGAGGTACCGGCGAACCTCCCTCCCCCTAGCGGTGCGCTGGAGCATACAGAGTTCTTTTGCCATGGATAAGGTTAGCATGTGGTTGCGCTGCATCTGAGGCATCATCGTTCCATCTGAACGGTGGACATTTTTGTCCTCCGTCAAAAAGTCCTTGCCCTCCTCGAATCCATATTCGCACATACGGGAGAGCCATTTATGATAGGGAGTTTCGATACCGAGGCGGTCGTGCAGTTCTCGACCGCTGATGGGATGATCGGTGCTAGGAATGATGCTCAGGAGTTCGTTCATCATGGACCCTCCTTTTTGCCCTCTTAAAGTGGGCATTCGTCGTTAAAAAAAAGTTCTTCGATCCCTTTCCCATAGTAATTGCTGAATGCTACCTTCTGTGGATCCGTCGGACGCTGCCGACCCGTTTCAATGCGGTAGAGCGTGGATACGCTTACGCCAATCGCAAGAGCTACTTCCTCGGGCGCTTTTTCACCGCGTAAACGGGTCAAGCGCTCGCCAATGATGGTGCTGTCCAACTTGACTACCTCCTATTCTCGTGCCCTCTTAAAGTGGGCATATTGGCAGTATACACATTTGCCCACTCTATGTCAACATTATACGAAAAATTTTCTTGAAATAATTTTTTGAAAATGCTACAATACCTATGAAAGGAGTTGATTTTGCTTGGGTTTCTCAAAAAACCTTAGGGCACTGCGAGCGGGCAGAGATTTGAGTCAAAGAGAGCTTGCCGAGCATTTGAAAGTGTCTAAAAGCCTAATAGCCGGATACGAAAGTGGAGCAAGAAAACCCAGCTTTGAAATGTTGTGCGCGCTCGGTCGCTATTTTGGTGTACGGGTAAATGATTTGGTCGATAACGAACCTCAATCCGCATCAGAAAGTCTTTTATCGCTTCCCGATTCCATACGAATACCGCTGCTTGGCACTATCGCCTGCGGCACGCCTGTTCTCGCGGAAGAAAACATCGAAGAATGGGTCGAAGCTCCGGCCTATACGCGGGCACAGTTTGCTCTGCGCTGCCGTGGTGACAGCATGAAGGATGCCCGCATTCTGGACGGCGATCTTGTTTGTATCCGTCAGCAGGAGGATGTGGAGGACGGACAAGTCGCCGCGGTGCTCATCGACGATGAAGCCACACTCAAGCGTGTTTATCATCTTCCCATTCCCAATGGCGGGATCGTTCTACAGGCCGCAAACAGCGCCTATCCACCCATCACTGTCGGCGGGGTGGACGAAACGCGGCAAGTTCGTATTCTTGGACTTGCAACTTACTTCATCAGCAAGGTGGTGTAGGGCATGAAAAAGGTGCTGCGTATCGCCGCAGTTGTCCTGTTTTTCCTACTTTGGCTGATATGGTGCTTCAGCGATTATATTTCCGGTGTATGGCAGTCTCTCAGCTCCGCTCCGGAAATTACAGCGCTTACTGTAGTTTTTATGCTTGGGCTTATTGTTCTAGGGGCGGCGCTCGTTATCGTGGCATTCGGAGTGCTTTTGGTCCTTGTCATTCTCATCAGTAAAATCGCACTGCACACCATGGGGCTTCACCAGGAGGCAAAGGCGGTAGAAAATTTATATCGCGATGACAACGCCGCGGCCTTTTGCGCCTGTCTCTTTGTCTTCATGCTGCTGGTCATTACCTGCGTCACAAAAACAGAATTCATGCTTCGGTTAATTGGCTAACATGACTACAACTGACAACTTAGATACAACTTTTCTATTTAGGCTGATTTTCTTCGCGCGTAAATGGGTTGCATGCAAGTGGTCATACTACGTCAAGCAAGAATGTGCGCTATTTACAATGGAGGTGCATAATGCTCTGTAAAAAATGTGGCAAACCGTTAGAGGCCGCCTGGTCCCTCTGCCCCTTCTGTGGGTGGCGATACGCAGAGAAGAAAAACAATCCGCGTAAACGCCCCAATGGTACAGGCACAGCCTTCCGGAGAAATGGAAGCTGGTGCGCTCAAATCACCCTTGGAATGTACTTGGACGATTCCGGTCGGATGCGTCGAAAGTACAAAACAAAAGCCGGCTTCAAAACAAAAACGGAGGCTCTCGCATATTGCGAAAACCTCCGCAGCGGCCCCTTGAAAGACAGCAATGAAACCCTGTATAGCCTGTTCCAGCGTTGGCAACCCACCCATGAAGGAAGAGTGGGCGCGTCCACGATGGCCGGGTACCGTGCAGCCTTCCAGCATTTTTCGGCCATTCATGGTATGAGCTTTCAGCTCATCCGGCCGGCTGATTGGCAGTCCTGCATTGACAACTGCCCGAGGGGCAAGCGCACCAAAGAGGATATGCGTACCGTGGCCGGTCTTCTCAACAAATTCGCCATGGATCAGGATCTCATCAATCGCAATTATGCGGCCAACCTGTTCACCGGCCGCGATCGCAAGGGTACGCGTCCCGCTTTTACATGGCCTGAAGTAGAAACCATCCGCCAAGCTGTTGGTTCCGCAGGTTACGCAGACTATGTCTACGTACTGATCTATACCGGATTTCGCCCATCGGAGCTGTTTGCTCTCACCAAGGAGAGCTACAATCCGAAGGCTAACACGCTTACCGGCGGCGCCAAAACCGAAGCCGGTATGAATCGTATCGTGCCGCTGTATCCGGGTTTGCTACCGATTATCGAGCATCAGTTATCC
>DBFXIC010000060.1:0-12808 GCA_048455095.1 Anaeromassilibacillus sp. | reverse complement strand
GCGTGGAAGAGGAATTCATAGATCATTGAATCAAGAAATGGGAAAGTTGTGCCAAATTTCCGTTGACCCGCAGGGGGGAACATCCTATAATAAGGAAAAACAGAAGGCATTTGAGGAAGGATTCCCCTTCTTCAAATGCTTTCCCAATAAAGGAGCGTCTTTCGAATGATGGAATGTATTTTGATTCGCAATCTGTACGACCTTTCGCACACAGCGGCGGCGGAACTGTTGGAGCGGCACGACTACCCGTGGGAAGCGCTGGGGGAGATCGGGGACTTCATCTGCAAGCTGGGGGCGACCCTGCCCTCGGAGGAGTATGAACAGCGCGAAGAGGATGTTTGGATTGCGAAGAGCGCCACAGTATTCCCCACGGCGTATATCCACGGCCCGGCAATCATCGGTCCGGATACGGAGGTGCGCCAGTGCGCGTTTATCCGCGGCAATGCACTGGTGGGCGCCAACTGTGTGGTGGGTAATTCCACAGAATTGAAAAATGTCATTCTGTTCGACAATGTGCAGGTGCCGCATTACAATTATGTGGGGGACTCCATTCTCGGCTATAAATCCCATATGGGCGCGGGTTCCATCACTTCGAACGTCAAATCGGACAAAACACTCGTCACAGTCCGCGTTGGCGAGGAGCGCATTGAAACTGGACGGAAAAAGTTTGGTGCGATGATCGGCGATTTTGTGGAGGTCGGCTGCAATTCCGTGCTGAACCCCGGCACCGTCGTGGGCCGCCATACCAATATCTATCCGCTTTCCATGGTGCGCGGCTTTGTCCCTGCCAACAGCATCTACAAGCGCGCGGGCGAGGTTGCGGAGAAAACAGAATAAGCAAAAAATTCAAGCGTTGTCCCCGTAAATATTTCCCAAAAAAGTTTCTGTTTCTTTACATTTTTCGCCTTGACGGCATATTCCTTTTCCGCTATGCTTAGAAGCCTACGGCCGGAGGAATGCGCCTGAAAAGAATGGGGAATTTTCAGGGAATCCCGCCGTAAAATATGGAAAGATAGGACCTTGCGCAATGGGCGCGAGGGGGGCAGCGCCCCGGTGTTTTGCTATGAGACAGAAAAGAATTGCAGCCATTCACGATATTTCCGGATTTGGGAAGTGCTCTTTGACGGTGGTGCTTCCCGTCCTCTCGGCGGCAGGTATTGAGACAAGCGCGCTTCCAACCGCTGTGCTCTCCACGCACACGGGCGGGCTGGGAAAATGTACGTATCGCGACCTGACAGAGGATATGCGGGCTTATGCGGCGCACTGGAAAAGCCTGAATCTCTCGTTTGATGCGCTGTATACGGGCTTCCTCGGCTCTGAAGCGCAGATCGGCATCGTTTCGGACGTGATCGATGACTTTCGCACCGGCGATATGCTGGTGATGGTCGACCCGGTGATGGCGGACAACGGCAAGCTGTACGCTACCTGTACGCCGGAGATGGCGCGTGAAATGAAACGGCTTTGCGAGAAGGCGGACCTGATCGTGCCGAATCTGACGGAGGCGGCGTTCCTGCTGGGTGAGGAATTTTACGATGGACCGTACGACCGTGCTTACATAGAAGGCATTTTGCACCGGCTCAGCGATCTGGGACCGCGTATGGTGGTGCTCACAGGCGTGTGGTTCAGCCCGGGGCTTTTGGGCGCTGCCGGTCTGGATCGGGAGACGGGACGTGTGACCTATGCGTTTTCCCCGCGCATCGAGGGAGCCTATCACGGGACGGGGGACCTCTTTGGGAGCGCGCTCCTGGCAGGCCTGCTCAATGAGATGAGCCTGCGCGATGCAATGCAACTGGCGGTGGATTTTACCTGCGGCAGTATCCGCCGGACGCGCGAGGCCGGGACGGATCGCCGTTATGGCGTAAACTTCGAGGCGGGCCTGCCCCGCTTTATGGAAGAACTGGGACTGTTCCAGGTGAGCTACCGGTTGGCAAGATGAATGCTTGAAAAGGATTGCGGAAAGGATTCCGCAATCCTTTTTTCATACAGATAGATGAGGACTATGGGCATAGACAAACCGGTTGCTGCGGAAGAATGTGGACCCATATAATAACATGGAGGGAAACACATTGTCAGGAATCCGCCTACAAAGGGCGTTCTTCAGATTACAAAACCCTTACGAATCAGGCGGCGCGGTTTACTTTGCAATTTTTTGCTAGTATAATATGGTGTACCCCAAATGGGTGAAAGGAGGTCGGCCAATGTTGGACAACCCTCTCATACAGAATATCTTTTCCATAGTGTTATATCTGCTGCGGATTGCAGCGCCGCTTCTCTCCATCATCGTGGTGTGCCGCTGTTTTCACTCCTTAAAGGCAGGCCGCCGGCGGGAGGACCCAGTGGTTATTTTGCAGGATATGGTGACTAAAGAGATCATCCCCGTGCTGTACTGGGAGAATTCCCTGGGCCGCAGCCGGAGCTGTGACATCGTGCTTCACGACGACACGGTCAGCCGCGACCACGCGGTGCTGATGCGCCGGGAGAGCGGTTGGATCGTCACCGATACGAATTCCAAGGCGGGCACGCGCGTGAACGGCAAGGCGGTCGAAAATAGTGCGCAGATTTTGCCCGGCGACATCATTACGGTGGGCTCTACTTCGTTGATGCTCAAGCGGACCAGCGAGGCCAAAAATCTCAAAATTCCCAAGCGCAGGCAGGCACACGCAGCCTCTCCGTTCGGACTGCTTTTCACTGTCATGATAATACAAATGATGCTATGCACAGAAGTGTGCTTTGCGGGCGGACAGTTCAGCTATATGCCGCTGATCCCCCTGGGGGCGCTGGTTGTGATGGAGTGGGGACTTTACCTCTATTCCATAAAGGCGCTCAACCGGGTCAGCTTTGAGCTGGAAACAGTTGGCTTTTTGCTCTCCGGCATCGGGGTCCTGCTGCTCTCCGGTACGGGAGTGGAGCGGACATACGTGCAGCTGGGTGCGCTTTTCGCTGGCATCCTTTTGTTCTGCGTGTTGATCTGGTTTATGAACGATCTGGAACGCGTGATGAAATGGCGGCTGGCCATCGCCATCGGCGCGGTCGTGTTGTTTGCGCTGAACCTGGTGCTTGCCAAAGAGAACAACGGCGCGCGCAATTGGATTTCGCTGGGACCCATCAGCGTGCAGCCCTCTGAATTCATCAAGATTGCGTTTGTGTTTGTTGGTGCGTCCACGTTGGACAGGCTACAGACCGCACGGAACCTCTCCGGTTTTATCCTGTTTGGCGGCGTATGCCTTGGCGCACTGTTTTTAATGCGCGACTTCGGAACCGCCTGCATTTTCTTTATCACGTTCCTTATCATCGCGTTCATGCGTTCCGGTAGTGTGCGCACCATTGCGCTGCTTTGTTCCGCGGCGGTATTTGGCGTCTTCTTAATTTTAAAGTTTAAGCCCTATATCGCGCAGCGCTTTGCCGCGTGGCGGCATGTCTGGGAATACGCCAACGAGGCGGGTTACCAGCAGACGCGCGTGTTGACCTACACGGCGAGCGGCGGCTTTTTCGGCGTAGGGCTGGGCAACGGCTACCTGAAGAATGTGTTTGCCTCCACCAGCGACTTGGTCTTCGGCATGGTGTGCGAGGAGCTGGGCCTGGTCTTGGCGCTCACCATTGTGCTGGCGATTGCGCTTCTGGTGTTCTATGCGCGCTCCGACGTGACGCGAAGCCGCTCCACGTTTTACTCCATCTCTGCGTGTGCGGCGGCGGGTATGATGCTCTTCCAGACCTGTCTGAACGTATTCGGCGCAACAGATATTCTCCCGCTCACCGGTGTAACGCTGCCTTTTGTCAGCCTGGGCGGGTCCAGCATGGTGGCGGTTTGGGGACTGCTGGCATTTATCAAAGCCAGCGACGAGCGCACCTATGCGGTGCGAAAACGGAAATAGATGGAAAGGCGGCGAGCCTATGAAAACGACAGGGACACGTTCCTTGATTCTCTATCTCCTGACCGGCGGCTTCCTCGCCGGACTGGTGATCTTCCTGATCTCTTTGACCATGCAGGGCGGCGGTTGGGCATTCCAGCCGTACAACAAGCATCTGGCGGGAGGCGGCCAGCTTTCCTATGCGGGAGAGGTGCTCGATCGGAACGGGGCGACCTTGGCGAAGAGCCAGGACGGCGAGCGATTGTACAACGATGACGAAGTGGTGCGCCGCGCGACGCTCCATGCGGTGGGCGATACCATGGGGTATATCTCCACCGGTGTACAGTACAGCTACCGTTCGGAACTGGCGGGTTACAATATCTTTACCGGGCTTGCAACGCCCACCGGAAAAACCACGGGAAATGACGTCAAGTTGACGCTGGACGCCAATCTGAGCAAGACGGCGCTGCAGGCGTTTGGCAATCAGAAGGGCGCGGCCATGCTCTACAATTATAAGACCGGCGAGGTACTCTGTATGGTGAGTTCGCCCACCTTTGATCCCGGCAACGTGCCCGCAGATCTGAACACGGATACCTCAGGGAAATACGAGGGCGTCTATCTCAACCGCGCGCTGTCCGCATCGTATACGCCGGGTTCTATTTTTAAAATCGTCACCGCAGCCGCGGCGATCGAAAATATTCCAGATCTGGAGAGCCGCACATTTGACTGCCCCGGAGAGATCACGGTCAATGGGAACAAGATCACCTGCTTGAGCAGGCACGGGAAGATCGGCTTTAAAGATGGGCTGGCAAAGTCGTGCAATATCGTCTTTGCGGAGTTGGCGATCGAGCTGGGCAAGGAAAAGATGACCGCAGAGGCCGAAGCGATGGGATTTAACCGCAGCTTTGACCTGGACGGTATCCCCACGAGCAAGAGCCAGTACAACGTAACCGATGCACAGCAAAACGACCTGGGATGGAGCGGTGTGGGCCAGTACACGGACCTCACCAATCCGTACCACATGATGCTTCTGATGGGCGCGATCGCGAATAACGGCACGCCGGTCAAGCCCTATATGATCGAGAGTATCACGACGCATTTTGGTCTGGTGACAAAGGCGGGCCATACGCAGAAGGATACGCAGCTTTTGCAGGCGGAGACGGCAGCAAAGCTCAAGGAGGCCATGCGGTATAATGTGACCAGCGAATACGGCGACGGGATGTTCCCGGACATGGCCGTCTGCGCGAAGACCGGTACGGCAGAGGTCGGCGGTGGGAAAAAGCCGAACGCCTGGATGGTCGGCTTTTCGAGCAGCGACCGCACCCCGTATGCGTTTGCCGTGGTGGTGGAGAACGGCAACTCCGGCATCAAAGCAGCGGGCGGCGTTGCCTCGGCTATCATGACGGAGGCGGCGAAGCTTCCGGCTGCGGGCTGACGATACAGAGCCCCGGCCCGACCGAGACAGGCCCATTGCGCTATCGCATCAACGGGGGCTGTCCAGCGGAGGGCCGGGGCTTCTTTGCGGAGAGAATACAGGAGGCGGGGACAGAACATGCGGAAATGGAAAGCAAAGACACAGATGTCGGAATCCATGGCGCTGGCCGTTTTTTTGACACTGGCGGGCGGATTCCAGGACGCCTATTCCTACAACTGCCGGGGCAAGGTGTTCGCAAACGCGCAGACAGGCAACATTGTCCTGCTGGGACAAAATTTAGCCGTGGGCAACTGGCAGACGGCGCTGCACTATGTATTGCCGTTGGCGGCATTTATCGCTGGCGTGTATGTGACGGAATGGGTGCATCAGCGCTATAAGAACTACCGGAAAATCCACTGGCGGCAGATCGTGTTGCTTGTGGAGGTCCTGCTGCTCGCGGTGGTCGGCTTTTTGCCGCAGCCGTTCAATATGTTGGCTAATATGTGCATGTCGTTTGCCTGCGCCATGCAGGTGAACAGTTTCCGGAAGTTCAAGGGCCTTCCATGCGCAACGACCATGTGCATCGGCAATATGCGCAGTGCGACGGAGATGCTTTGCAAATTCCACATCACCAGGGACCCGCAGATCTGGAAAAAGAGCAGGCAGTACTACTTTGTGATTCTGGTGTTTGCGGTCGGTGCGGCGGTTGGCGCGTTGATGAGCTTCCAGCTTCACGAGCACGCAATCTGGATTGCGGCAGTCCTGTTGTTTGTCGGCTTTGTCCTGATGTTTATCCGCGAGGACATCGAAGCCGATCCGCAGATTGCCAATGAGTGGGATGAAATCAGGGAGGATGCGCAAAAGCCCGATACAGAGTATCAACAGGGCGTTGCAGAATGAAGGATAGAAACTGGCGTGTCACAATGGAGCAATACCGCATAAATAAAAATAATGCGTTTTATCCTTTAAAGCGCGGTTTCCGGCCTTTTTGAAATAATGGACGCGAGGCCTGTATAAACCAGATACGGTCGGCCGCATGGCGGCTGAAGCGTCAACGAATGTGGGGAGAACAATTTGATCGTCATTGGGAATATCATCTCTTTTTTTGCCGCCCTGTTTATGATTGTAAGCTGCATCGTGAAGGGCAAACGCGCAACCTTTTTCTGCCAGTTCCTGGAGTGTTCTCTACTGGCAGTGGCGTCGATCTTTTTTGGTTCCTTCGCCGGGGTGACCACATTGGTGCTCAGCGCGGCCCGCAATCTGGTCGTTGCAAAGGACCGGTACACAAAGCCCCTGATGTATCTGTTCCTGGTGCTGACTATCGTGCTGGGTGTGCTGGCAAACACACGCGGGCTGATCGGGTTTCTGCCGGTCGTCGCAACCGTGGAATACACGGTCTGCTGCCACTATATCACCGGAGAAAAGGCGACAAAATGCAGCATCTTTGCCAATATTCTGATCTGGGTCGTGTACTCGTTCCTGATCTCTGATTTCTCCACCGCCATCAGCGATTCGATCGTATTGGTCGTAGATGCGGTGGCGATCGTACGGATGAGCCTTCGCGAGCGGGCGGAGAAGAAACGCGACGCCGTCCCGGATGCGAGCGCGCATTCAGCGGAGCTTTCCGGGGGCTAAATCATAAGGGTCAAGAACATATTGGAATAAGAAAGGCCGCGCACCCTGTGGCGTTTTCCACGGGGTGCGCGGCTTGGTCCTTTACGGTTCCTCTCTACATGTATCGTACAGCGAGGTCAGATGGTCCAAATGGTACAGAAAAACGGGATAGAGCGGGTTGTCCTGCGGGATGGGCCGCTGCTCCAGTCCTTCGATACTGATAAGTTCGTGCAGGATCTGCCGGTACGTGGAGATCTTGCACGAGATTTGAAAGACCTCTTCGTCGTTCCCGCGGAAAAATTTTGTCTCTGCGATGTAATGCTCCACAGTGGCGGAGAGCGAACGGATGGCGCGCTCCACCGCGAGTACGTCGATGGGATCGCCGGTGGAGGCGAAGTCGATGGATTCCTCCACCATGCTGCGCAGATCGAGGTAAGCGCGTTTGATCTGCGCCACATAGTTCGGCGGCATCACGATGATGTTCACCAGAAGTGCGATCGCCACGCCGATCAGGACTTCCAGACAGCGCTGCCCGGCATAGAACCAGGGGTCGGCGCCGCGGTACAGCACGACGATGGTAAAAATGATGCAGGCCAGAGGGGCCGCACCGTTGAGCTTCAAAATATGGCAGAGATACAGCGTCAAAATCACACCGATCCCGCACAGGCCCGCGTTGCCGGGCAGAGCCGAGGCGAACGCCGCGCCGATGGCCGCGCCAATGATTGCACCCACAATGCGGTTTTTGCCGCCGCGGATGGAGATATCGATGGATTTTCCCATCGAGATCACCGTGGCAGCCACTGCGAAGAAGGGGGTGTCCAGCATCAGCCAATAGGATACCACCACGCAGAGGGTCGCGGCAATGCCAGTTTTGACAATCCGCAGGCCCATGCCGCCGCTGGCTTTTAAGAGCTTTTTGATCCGTTCCATGGCGTCCCTCATTTGGCGCGCGCGATGATTCCCAGAATCTCCGCGGGCCTTTCCAGAATGTATACGGCGTGGTTTTCTTCCAGCTCCCGGCGGTTGCGGAAGCCCCAAAGCGCCCCCACCGTGTCCATCCCTGCGGCTGCGCCGGTTTTCATATCCGTATTGGTGTCCCCGATGTAAAGAAATTCCTTTGGCGGGATTTCCAGCTCTTGCGCGATGCGCAGTGCGCCGTCCGGCGCGGGTTTCTTCGGCATGCCGTCGCGCTGCCCGTAGCAACGGTCGAACAGGCCGTCCCCAAACAGCGCTTCAACAATGGCGGCCGCCCAATCGTGCGGCTTATTGGTTAGCACGGCCAGCTTGACGCCCTGCGCGTGCAGTTGCCGCAGCGTTTCGTCCATGCCCTCGTACGGCCGGATGAGGGCCGTGGGATCGGCGGCATAGTAGCCGTCATAAATCGCACGCAAATGGGAGAGCTCTTCTTCGGAGAATACGCCCTTTACGCGTTTCAGCATGCGGCGCATCTGTGTATCCGCGCCGTCGCCTACAATGGTGCGGTAATCCTCCGGATTGATCTCCGGATAGCCGCACGCCTTGAGCGCGCGGTTGGAGAAATCTGCGATGGAATACAGTGTATTTGCCAGGGTTCCGTCCAGGTCAAATATACATGCCCGATACAAGCAATCACCCTTTTTCTATATGGAATGTTTTTCTATTTTACTCAATTTTGCCCACTTTTGCAAGGTTTGCGACAGTCAGCGCCGATATAGAAACAATTTCTATAAAAATGATACAGGGATGAAGGAGCCGCCATGGACGGCTTTTCTTTCACAGGAAACTGTGCTAAGATACATCTTAGCTATAATTGACGTGGCCGTAGCAGAAAAGAAACTTTCATTTTAACCGCTGATTAGCTGGGGAAAGTGAAAGAAACAAATGAAAAGGATTCGTAAGATTCATGCGAGTATTAATTTTGTCATGTAACACCGGCGGCGGGCATAACGCGGCCGGTGAAGCGATTTCCGAACGCATCCGCATGATGGGACACGAGGCGGTCATGCAGGACGTCATGCTGCTCGCGGGACGGCGGACATCACGGGCCGTGGGCGGCGCGTATGTGGGTATTGTGAAGCATACTCCGTGGCTTTTTGGGCTGCTCTATCGTGCAGGAATGTGTATCAGTTCTGCGAAGCGGAAGTCGCCCGTCTATGCTGCCAACATCCCGGTAGGGAGGTGCCTGGAAAAATATCTGCGGGAAAACGCGTTCGACGTAATCGTCACGCCCCATCTGTTTGCCGCAGAGGCGCTCACCTATTTGAAGCGCAGAGGCGTCCTGCACCAGAAGGTGCTGGCGGTTACAACGGACTACACCTGCATTCCTTTCTGGGAAGAGACGGAATGCGATGGGTATGTCCTGCCGCATCGCGGACTGGTGGGAGAATACGTGCAGAGAGGTCTGCCAAAAGAAAAGTTGTTTTCCTACGGCATGCCGGTGCGTGCCGCGTTTTCGCATAAAAAGGACCGTGCACAGGCACGGCGGGAATGCGGATTGGATTTGCAGCGCCCGGCGTATCTCATTATGAGCGGCAGCATGGGCTTTGGAAAGATGGAACGGTTTGTCTCTGTACTGGCGAATGCACTGCACGGAGAGGGGCAGATTGTGATGATCTGCGGCAACAATGAACCCATGCGGCGTACGCTGCAAAACGCTTTTGCAGCGAACCCGGATATGCAGATCCTCGGGTATACGGATCGGGTGGAGGATTATATGGACGCATGCGATGTGGTATTTACAAAACCCGGTGGGCTGTCCAGTTCGGAGGCGGCGGTCAAAAATCTTCCGATTGTATATACAGAGGCAATCCCCGGCTGTGAAACGCGCAATTTGGCATTTTTCACCGAGCGGGGTATGGCGGCAACCGCGCCGGACATCCGTGGCCAGATCGAATTGGGCTTGGAATTGGCCCGGCCCGGCGACGTACGGGAACACATGCTTGCGGCGCAACGGAAAGAGGCTGCGCCGGATGCGGCCGAAAAAATTTTTCAGCTTTTGCTGGATTGGGGGAGGAAGAACGCGTGATACCCTATCTGTTCTTTATCGCCTTGGGCTACGTCTCCGGCAGTATGCTGTATGCGTATCTGGTGCCAAAGTGGTTCCGGCGTATTGACATTACGGCCCAAAGCAGGGACGGCAATCCAGGTACAGCGAATGCCTTCCTTTGCGCGGGCGTGCCTGTTGGTATCGCGGTACTAATGTTGGAGCTGGCAAAGGCGTTTTTACCCGTACATTGGGCTACGCGGGTGCTAGACAGCACCAATCCGCTGTTTGGTCTGGTGGTCGCGGCCCCGGTCGTCGGCCATGCGTTCCCCTTCTGGCGGCCCCGCGAAGGCGGCAAGGCCATCGCTTCCTCGTTCGGCGCGCTGCTGGGCCTGCTGCCGGAATGGCGGCCTCTGCTGCTTTTGGCGTTCTTCTATCTGCTGTTTTCACTTTTGGTCGTCATCCGGCCGCATTTTTTCCGGTCCGTGGTGACATTTGCCCTGTTCAGCGCGGGATGTTTTTTGCTGGTAAAGAACACAGCGTACATCTTTGGCTGTATAATTCTTTCCACTGTAGTGGTATGTAAGCATTTTGCGCGGTATCAAGGGGAACGCCTGCGGGTGCAGTCACTGCGAGAAGTGCTCCGGGAGAGATAATTAGGGCCTGCCTTCTTTTAGAAGCGTCCTATGGAACATTTCTAAAGCTCTGTTTTATCTGTATATATAAAGATGTCATATTTGTAGTCCAGATGAAGCTTCATATTTTTGGGTGATTACGATGATTTTTCAATATGCGCATTTTGCGCGAGAATGGGCATTTGGCAGGGTGGATAAATGACAGGAGAAGTTTCATCAAAATGAGTTATGGATATAACAGAATAAATTCGCACGTTACGGAAAGATCGCGGTTACATACAGGAAAAGGTGGCGGGGTTCTCCATGTAGGGCAGAAAACGCATTCCGACTATGAAACGGGGAAAATCTGGATTCCACCAAACAGTGTGATCCTGCTGGCGAAATATGATGATGTGAGCATGGGCTATATTGTGGAATACCAGCGAAAGGACGCCTTTTCCAAGAAATTGGACCAATCGGGGAGAATTACCATGATTTTTGAAACGGAACGGTTGTATCTGCGGGAATTGACGCAGCATGACTTTGATAATCTGTGCACTATTTTGCAGGACAAAGCCGCCATGTACGCTTATGAGCACGCGTTCAGCAACACGGAGGTGCAGGAGTGGCTGGATAGGCAGATTGCACGCTACCATACGGACGGGTTCGGCCTGTGGGCCGTGCTGCTGAAAGGAACGGATACCTTTGTCGGACAGGCGGGCCTCACCATGCAGGATGCAGGAAATGGAAAACAGGTGGTGGAAATCGGCTATCTGTTCCGTCGGGCGTATTGGCACAACGGTTATGCCACAGAGGCTGCGCGGGGTTGCCGCCGCTATGCTTTTGAGACGCTCGGCGTGCCAGAGGTATACTCCATCATCCGAGACAACAATACCGCCTCACAACGGGTGGCGCAGCGCAACGGGATGCAGCCCGTGGGAATGCTTGTCAAGCATTATTATGGAATGGACATGCCTCATATCCTGTACTGTGCGCAAAAATGCCGCATCCAGCGGTTTCAGCTCGAACAGCTGGATACGTGTATGGGAATTTGGCTCAAGGGAAATTTGCAGGCGCATAACTTTATCCCCGCGGAATATTGGCAAGCAGCAGCCCCTTCTGTCCGGGAGGCGCTTCCCCAGGCAGAACTCTGGGTGGACATGGATGGAGAAACAGTGCGCGGATTCATCGGTTTGCAGGAGGGGTATATCGCTGGGCTGTTTGTGGATGAGGGGCAACAGGGCCAGGGCGTGGGCGGTTGCCTTCTGGCTTTTTGTCAGAAAAAACATCGGTTGCTCTCGTTGGAGGTTTATGAAAGAAATGAGCGTGCGGTGCGTTTTTATCAAAAGCACGGCTTTCAGATTACTGAAAAGCGCACGGATGAGCATACGGGAGAATCGGTGTATCGGATGATATGGGAGGAAATACAAAATGTATGAGTTAAACCAGGTAGCGAAAAACACCTATTACATCGACTGTCCCGCAAAGATGGGGCTTTACCGCGTCAACGAGACGGATGTCTGGCTGATCGACAGTGGGAACGATAAAGAGGCGGGAAAAAAGGTCCAAAAAATCCTGAATGCCAACGGCTGGACGCTGAAGGTAATTATCAACACCCATTCCAACGCCGACCACATCGGCGGCAACCATTTGTTACAGGAGCGCACAGGCTGCTCCATTTATGCGCCGGGAATCGAAGCAGCGTTTACGCGCTTCCCTGTCTTGGAGCCGTCGTTTCTCTACGGGGGATATCCCTGCAAAACCTTGCGCAATAAGTTCCTGATGGCGCAGCCGAGCGAGACGCATGACCTCACGGAATTGGAACTGCCTGCCGGGATGGAAATCTTCCCACTCAAAGGGCATTTTTTCGATATGATCGGGGTCAAGACGCCGGATAACGTCTATTTTTTGGCGGACTGCTTTTCTGGGGAGAACGTCATTGAGAAATATCACGTTTCATTTGTCTATGATGTGGCGGAATACCTACATACCCTGGACTTTGTGGAAAAGCTGGAAGGGACGTTCTTTGTGCCGGCACATTCGAACGCGGCGCCGGATATTCGTCCGACGGTGCAGGCCAATCGGCGCAAAGTGCTGGAAATTTTGGAAACATTGTTGGAATTGTGCCAACGACCAATCAGTGCTGAGGACGTTGTGAAAGCCGTGTTTGACCATTACGGGCTGCAGATGGATTTTAATCAGTATGTATTGGTAGGCAGTACGGTGCGTTCCTATCTCTCTTACCTGTTAGATCAGGAAAAATTGCGAGCGGATTTTGTAGAAAACAGACTGGTTTGGTCGATAATTTAGGAAATTTGTGGAAACCCACGGAAAAGGTCCGTGCTTTTGACTTTAT
>DBFXIC010000059.1:0-4724 GCA_048455095.1 Anaeromassilibacillus sp. | reverse complement strand
GAGAGTCCCTGCGCGATAAAGGTGGCCCAGGCGACGCCTGCAACACCCATCTGAAAGGAAATGACAAACCAAAGATCCAGGACGATATTAAAGATTGAGGAAAAAATCAAAAAATACAAGGGCGTTTTGCTGTCTCCCAAGCCGGTAAAGATCGCCGTCGCCGTATTATAGAGAAAAAGAAAGATGACGCCACAGATATAAATTCTTAGATAGAGGGCTGAATCATCAAAAATATTGGAAGGTGTATTCAAAAGAGCGATCAAGGGATTGCAGATCAGGAGTCCCACACCGGTGAGCGTCAAACTCAAAACGATCAGGGAAATGACCGCCGTTGATACCGCAGACTTCATCTGTGCCAGCTGTCTTGCGCCGAAAATCTGCGAGACCACCACCGAGCAGCCGATACTCGCACCCGTAGCCACAGCGATAAAGAGCACGGTAATCGGATAGGAAGCTCCAACTGCTGCCAATGCGTCCATTCCGATGAAATTCCCTGCAACCAAGCTGTCCACAATATTGTACAACTGCTGGAAAAACATACTCAAGAGCATCGGCAGTGAAAAACTAAAAATAATCTTCAGCGGGGACCCTTTTGTCATGTCCTTGATCATTCCTGTTTGTTCCCTTCTTAATAAAAATAACATGTAAAATTGCCAAACAGTCGAACTGTTTTCTGTATAGTGGGTTAGGCTCTTGCTTTATCGTAGGCATTCTTTCCCCTCTTCGAGCCACATTTTCTATACACAACAAAAATAACGCCAGCTTTTCAGCCCGGCGTTATTTTACTGGTTACACAATATTTGAATCCAATCGCATCCCTGGAACTACATGCACATACATTTAGGCGGCATCGTCCGCTGTGGATGCATTGCTTGAAGCCGTCGTTGTGCCCGGTTCTTCTTCCTGCACTGGTGCGTCTGCTTTGAGCTCCGGTTCCTCCGCCAAGATTGTTTCTGCAACCTCCGTCGTGTAGAGGCTGACCGGCCCCAAATTTCTCACTTCCATATGATCCTCCGGAATGCCCTGAATGGTCATTGCCAGCGGCGCATTTTCGGAGAGCTTTTCGGAAAGCTCAACAACCAATTTCATATTCTTTTGATCTTTTGCACTTAAGGCATCATAGCCCTCCACGAGCAAATCGACTGGGCGTTCAATCGTGATCTTTTTGTCCACCAAAAGCTCTGCAGGCACTTGAACCGCCGCGTCCTCTCCATTTGATTGCAACATCTTTTTCAAGTCGTCAAAGGTTTCAGGAATCGCCGCAGACGCAAAGTCCGGCAAGCTATCGTCCGCATTGACGGATAGTTTCATTTCCTGATGATCCCAAAAAGAGCCTTGTTCGCTCTTCTCCGAAGCGAGCGTTGTTCCTGTCGCCACAGTAAGCAAGATTCCCATGCACAAGACGGTGGCCAAAGGTAATTTCCATAAATTCATTTTCATCGCAACCACTCCTTCGTATTAGCTCAATCTATCGTAATATCATCCATCATTTTCTGATTTATCATCCGGCGTTTTCGAATTTTCTTCCGGATGCTCTGTTCCATTTTCAGGTAAATCTATTTCTGTAAGTACGGCAGATTCCGGTAAACGATCGACTAAATCCTCGGTTTTCTGCTCATTTTGTTCTTCTTGCGCTTCACTATCTGCCTCTTCCATCCCTGTATCCGCAGAAGACGGGAGCGTTTCTATTGCCGGCAAAGATCCCTCTGCCGTCTTAACAGGCGTTTCGCCCTGTGCAGAATCCGCTTCGCTGTCCTTCTCTTCCTGTAATGCCTTTTTTTCATCCATATAGGCCCAGAAATTCTTCATCAGGCTGATGGATTCCACCAGTAAGATAATCATACACGGCAAAAGCAGGATAAAAAAGAAGCCGTTTTTGGTTTTCATAAAGTTTAACAGATAGCCCAAATATGGGATATGAAAAATTACGCGGCCAATCACATTGTCAGGAACCGCAGCCGCGTCGTCGCGATCTTCGTTCGCATCGCCCTTTGTGATAAACATGCGTCCATTGCTATTGTCTACCACATCAATAATTCGGTGGCTAACCACCTTGCCGTTTAACTGTGTGTCGTTTGAAAGAAACGTGATGATGTCCCCATCCTCTAAAGTCATGGGATCAATCTTTTCTACAATAATCACGCCGCCGACGTTTAAAGTCGGCTCCATGCTTCCGCTCAAAACGGTAAACAACTGATAATTTTGCAGGAACGGTAACCCGCTCCCTCTGGAACCGATTGCAAGATAAAGCAAAATCACAACCAGCCCGACCAGCAAAACCAGAAAAAATGCATTCAGGATTTTGCAGATCACTGACCATACCTTTTTTACTTGCTCCATTACGCGCAGCCTCTCTACTATGACGTTATTCTAAAATCGTTGAATATGCGCCGCAACAGAACTTTATTCCTGAGACGCAGACGTTTCAGGAATGCGCACATCCGCCGTAACGTATAACTCCGTGTCTCCACTGAGCGCAGAAAAATCCGCGTCCGGAGCTGCCTTCAGACGAAGCGTATATGCATAAGTGACCGACTTTTGACCTTCTTCCAGCGCTTTTACCTCTGCAAAGTAAGCATTCTCCTCGTCCGAAAACGCCAGCTCCTCGCTGTCTTTGAAGAATGCAATCTCCCAGCCTTCCATTGCGTCCGGAAGCTCTTCGCCATTTTCATCTTTTTGATGCACTGTAAAATAAACATTGGTGGGAACATTCGAGATGTTCTCCATTTGGAACGGGATATACGCTGCCCGGCCATCCTCTAAAGCCGACAGACTTAAAACACCCGGGTCGGACTCTGCGTTGTTCGCAAGGCTCAGCTTTACATTGACCAACGCGCTGTTTGCCGTCACATCGACCCTCTCCAGGTCTTCCCGCCACGCGAAGGTAGCGGCGCACACCGTTGCCAAAATTACCAGCACGAGTGTGAGGTTCAGCCACGATTCTTTTAGCAGTTTGAACAACTTGCCCTTCCCCCTTATGAATGAGATACACCGGTGTGCCGGAGCACACGCCCCGGCACGCCGGTAGATTTACCTCTCAATAACCGCAAAAACCCATAAAATTTTGTAGAATCAAATAAATACGGTAGGAATTATTTATTTCACTTCCGTATTGTCATTAAAAGTTGCACCCTCATCGGTCTGTGCAGCCTGTACAACAAATTCTGTATGATAGTGCTTGCCCTGGTATTGATTTCCAGCATTTTCATCCAGATATGCGCCGATTGCATATGTACCTTCCCACGTAGTCTGCGCAGGAATGAGAATCGGCTCCCCTGTTGTCTCGTCAGTCAGGACATAGCCATCCTCCTTCAGATCAGCCAAAGAAAGATACTTGACAACATTCCAATTTGCCCCATCTTTTTCCAGAAGAGCAAAATGGAAATAAGGATTGTACTTTCCTTCCTTCTCGCCGTCCAGATTCTTTGCCAGATCGTTCTCGCAGGGCGCTTTTCCATCCTGCTTAACGCCATTCACACCGTTCGGAATGACGTTCCTGATCTCATCGGAGGGCTTTACATCGTTAAATGTGAACTTCAGGTATGCAGGCAGAGTACCTGCGTTGCTGATTGAAATTTCACGAGCATAGACCGGAATATACGGATCATAACCCTTACCAGCATAAAAATCCTCGCCATTCAATACAGCGTTCGCTTCCTCTTCAAAAGTAGCCTTTTCCATCGGGCGCATATTGATAAATTCCAAAGCGCCACTGTCTTTGTCCGTATCACCGCCCACAGTGATGTCCAGCACACCGGCAGTAAAGTTCGCGTTGACCTTCTCGGTGTCGGTGAACCAAGCCATGGTAGCGCCAGCCACGAGCGTGAGAACAACAAGGATCGCTACTGCAGACATTGCCAGTTTTCTCTTTGCGTTCATTTTTGTTTCCTCCTAATTAATAATATATTTTGGGTTTATGGGCAGCCCCGGTAAGAGCTGTCCGCGCGGCCAAAATTCAGGAAACGCTTTGCAGGGTGGGATATCCCCCGTCTGCAAGGTTCCATACGGCTGTATCCCAGCCGTTGTAAGTAGCAGCGAGTTGCAACTCATCCGCCGTCTTTCCGCAGCCGCGGGAAGAATCTTCCTCCCAAGCGGCTGATAGCTGATCGTTCACATAAAAATGTGCTTTTTCAAAGAAAATTGTCTGATCATCTATCTGTACCTCTTCAGGAGCCTCTCCGATGGTCGGATGGCCCGCCGCACTGTCTGACACATGAACCTGTGCAACAGTATAACAGTGATCGACGCTACCTTCGGAACGACCTACAATCCCACCGGCATAGGCGCCGGAGACATTGCCGCCTGAATAGCAATTGCGAATGACACCCAGATTTTCTCCAACAAGTCCGCCAGCCCACTGGCCCTTTGTGAACACCTCACAGAGTGCGCGGGAATTTTCTATAATTCCGTTCTCGCCATTCAACCCCGTGATTCCGCCCAGACGCCAAATGCCGCTGTCGTCTGCCGCAGCTTGTACTGAACCGCTGACCGAACAATTGGCAATGGTTCCATTGTTGTAGCCTGTCAACAATCCGGATATGGAACCGGAAGTAACGGTTCCCTCCACGTTGAGATTCTTGACCGTACCGCCCTCTATCTTGGAGAAAAGGCCTCCATAGGGCTCTGAATAGATAATCTCGCCATTCGCATCCGTATGTACCTCGCCATTGACCAACAAGCCGCTGATCGTATGGCCATTTCCGTCAAAAGCGCCTGTATAGGGG
>DBFXIC010000058.1:0-4618 GCA_048455095.1 Anaeromassilibacillus sp. | reverse complement strand
CAACCGCCGCTTTGGTGAGGCGTTCGTCCGTGGGGAGCCCTACGGCGAGTTGGCCGAAGGTGTGGCGACCACCACGGCGCTTTTGCGCCTGTGCGACCTTTACGGCGTGGAAATGCCGATCTGCCGCGCAGTGGACGCGGTGGTAAACCACGGTGCAGACCCGGATCAGATGCTTATGGATTTGTTCATGCGCAGCCTGAAAAAAGAATTTTAATCGTGTCCGGCTTGTTTGTTGACAAATTTGGTATATATTATTACAATAGATAGTGCGCCCGCGTACGGCGGGCGAATTTTGCCGCTGCCCGGCAGTGGAAAGACAAAGGAGAATCTGTATGAGTGAAAACTGTACGCACGATTGCAGCAGCTGTGGGGAAAATTGCCCCTCCAGAGAGACGAATCCTGCGGATTTTTTGGAAAAGCCCAATGCGATGAGCCACATTAAAAAGGTAATCGGTGTGGTCAGCGGCAAGGGCGGCGTGGGAAAGAGCATGGTGACCTCCATGCTGGCCGTGCTGCTAAACCGCCGTGGCGCGCATACCGGTGTGCTGGATGCGGACATCACCGGCCCCTCGATCCCGAAGGCGTTTGGTGTCCATCAGAAGGCGATGGGGAGCGAGTTTGGCATTCTGCCGGCGCGTACCAAGACGGGCATCGATATCATGTCGGTCAATCTTCTACTGGAGGATGAGACGGCGCCCGTGGTTTGGCGCGGCCCGATCATTGCCAATACGGTCAAGCAGTTCTGGACCGACGTGGTCTGGGAAGATGTAGATTATCTGTTCGTGGACATGCCTCCGGGAACCGGCGACGTGCCTCTGACCGTGTTCCAGAGCATTCCCCTGGATGGCATTGTGATCGTCACCTCCCCGCAGGAGCTGGTCTCCATGATTGTGGCCAAGGCTGTGAACATGGCGAAAATGATGAATGTGCCGATCATCGGCATTGTGGAGAACATGAGCTACGTCAAATGCCCGGACTGCGGCAAGGAGATCAAAATCTTTGGCGAAAGCCATGTGGAGCAGACGGCGCAGCAGTTTGGTCTGAAGGTGCTCGGCAGGGTGCCGATCGATCCGGAGATTGCCAAGAACTACGACGCTGGTCTGGCGGAGCTTGTAAATGTAGATTGTCTGGAGACTGCTGCAGATGCAGTGGAACAGCTTTGATGCTCCAAAGTCTCCAGTAGCTATAGACAAGAGAGAACGTCCTGTTGTGTGGATTGAAATTTACACAACAGGACGTATTTTTTTGTTTGGTTATACGATTTGTATCACGTTTGGCATTGGAAAAAATGCCTGTGCCTGTTTCCTTTTTCGACCATTTCGGGTATAATAAAAAGGATTTTCCGAAATGTGAATCTCAAAACAGTTGGCAGGTTCATACAGGGGATGGAACGAGCATGTTTCTGGTCCAAATACCGGGCATGAATCATAACCTTTTCCAGTATGTAGAGGGCGAATGCTGCGATCGAGACTGTTTTGCAGGGGTAAGCCGCACTGGCCTTTTCGCAGTCCCAGTGTATCTTAGAACAGGGAAACTGACCGGGATTGCGGCTGAACTTGGGGATCAAAAAGAGGAGGAGTCTATTCCATGAAAACAGGCGTTTCCAAAACACTTTGGCTTATTTCCGGCATTCTATTGGTCTTTGCGGGTGTACTTGCGATCGTCGCACCCTCTTCGGTGCTTCTTTCACTGACAATTGTCTTCGGTTTGGCAATGCTTATTGCCGGCATTCTGAGCGTGATCATCTATGTTTTTTGCTGCCGTCATCTGTACGGCGCCGGCTGGCTCCTGGCAGAGGGCATTCTCACAGCGTTGCTAGGACTTTTTGTGCTGTGTGACCAGGTTGTGACGACAAACGTCATCCCGTATATTTTTGGACTGTGGACGGTATTTTCCGGTGTCACACGCACAGTGGACTCGTTGGAAATCAAACGCTTTGGGGTGAAGGGATGGTATTGGCTGACGCTGGTGGGCGTGGGCTGTATTCTTCTGGGATTTGTCACCTTTATCCGCCCGGTGATCGCGATCAACATCATTGGAATCACCATGGGCATTGTTTTTATCGTGCAGGGCGCAGCCGCACTCTTCATGTGGTGGTTTGAGAACCGCCTCAAAATTGATTGAGGTTTTATGGTTTCCATAGTGCGACAAAATCCGTTTTTCTCCCAAGGGAAAGAACAACAACACTCCCGGTTATGGCTGTCTCAAGGCCATGGCCGGGAGTGTTCTTTTTCGGGAAAGTTGTAGGGAATTGCTGCCGCGGGACTCCAAATGTGGTAGTCTTTTACATTCCATGGGGAGAATGCATGAAATATGTATTAACGATTTGTGAAGAATGTGAAGAAAATCTTGACAAAGAAGAATGTGTCCGATACTATTAACATACTTAACTATTCAAAGATACAATTATTAGGAAAGGAAACTGTTGGAGATGGATGGGTATGAGGATTGGGAATCGCACGGTGGAAAGAAGATTTTGGAATTGTTTTGGCGATATAAATGTGTGAGGCCGCTCTTCACCCAGCGGGACGGTCTACCCATGAGCGCGTTTTTTATGATGCATAAGATTGCGGTCTGTGGCAGACTACAACGGGAGAACGGCGGGGAGGACGGCGTGCGCATCTCGGAGATCAGCCGCCGCACGCAGATGTCCATGCCGGCGGTGTCGCAGATGCTCAATTCCTTAGAAGGGAAAGGCTTGGTGCTGCGCAGTATGACGAAGAACGACCGCCGGGCGGTGTTTGTATGCCTGACGCCCAAGGGGAAAGAGCTCCTGGAACAGGCGAGGCGGGAGCTTTTTTCCACGATGGATGAGGTGGAGCGCCGCATGGGAGAGGAAAATGTCAATCGTCTGATCGATCTCTCCGCAAATCTTTTTGAGATCATGGAAGACTTGAAAAAGCAGAAAGACAACGCAGAAAAGGGGGAATCCCATTCATGAGAAAACTCGCAAGGTATTTAAAGCCTTACATCGGCCCCATTTTGGCGTGCGTGGTGCTCCTGTTCGGGCAGGCCATGTGCGATTTAAACCTGCCCAATATGATGTCTGACATTGTCAATGTAGGCATCCAGCAGGGCGGTGTGGAGGATCTTTCACCCAAAGCGATCAGCAAACAGGGCATGTCGTTCCTGAAGCAGTTCATGGATGAAGAGGCCCGGCAGCAAATGGAACAAAGCTACCAGTTGGTCGCATCCGGTAGCGCCGGGGCAGAGCTTTATGCCGCTCAATATCCGGTGTTGAAAACCACAGATGTCTATGTGCAGAACGTGCTTGACGAAGAGGCGCTGCAAAAAACGGCGGATGTGTACAGCCGCAGTGTGGCGGCATTTGTCAATGTAATGAAGGCCATGTCCGATCAGGAAACAGCCGGGACAAAGGCGAACTTGACAGACGTTGACTTCTCAAAGCTGTACGGGGCGACGGCCGCGCTGGAACAGCTTCCGCAGGAAACCCTGCAAAATGCATGGGAGCAGGCGGGTCGTTCCGATGCCTCCACCAACAGGCAGATGGGCATTGCGATGACCCGAGCCTTTTATCAGGAACTGGGCGTGGATGTTGGGCGAATCCAAAGCGACTATATTTTAAAGACCGGACTGTTGATGCTCCTGCTGACACTTGCAGGCGCAGCGGCGACCATCTGCGTGGGTCTGCTGGCCTCCCGCATTGCGGCCGGCACGGCAAAGCATCTCCGGCATGACGTGTTCCAGCGGGTAGAGCACTTCTCGAATGAGGAGTTTGACCGTTTTTCTACCGCATCGCTGATCACACGCACCACGAACGATGTCACGCAGGTACAGATGCTCCTGGTGATCGGCCTGCGCATGATCTGTCTCGCGCCGATCACAGGAATTGGCGGCATTGTCATGGCGCTCGACAAGAGTGTCTCCATGAGCTGGATTATCGCTCTGGGCGTTGTGATCCTAATTGGCATTGTGGTGGTTGTGTTCTCCATTGTAACGCCGCGCTTTAAGATTGTGCAAAAGCTGATTGACAAATTGAACCTGGTCACAAGGGAAAATCTCAGCGGCATGATGGTCATCCGTGCCTTTGGAACGCAGAAATTCGAGGAAGACCGTTTTGAGCAGGCAAACCGCGATTTGACAAAGACAAACCTGTTTGTCAACCGCGTAGTGATCTTCATGATGCCCGCCATGATGTTTATGATGAACGGCATTTCCTTGTTGGTCGTCTGGGTGGGCAGCCACCAGATTGAACAGTCTATGATGCAGGTGGGCGACATGATGGCCTTTATGCAGTATGCAATGCAGGTAATCATGGCGTTCCTGATGATCTCCATGATGTTCATCTTGGTGCCACGCGCCTCGGTTTCCGCGGAGCGCATTGCGGAAGTACTAGAGACGGAGCCAACTGTGCGGGACGCAGAGAAACCAGTGCATTTACAAGGCAGGGCAACGGGCCGGATCGAATTTCGGGACGTCAGCTTCCGCTACAGCAATGCGGAGGACGACGTGTTGCAGGACATCAGCTTTACGGCGCAGCCGGGCCAGACAACTGCATTCATCGGCTCCACCGGTTCCGGAAAGTCCACCTTGGTCAATTTGATTCCCCGTTTTTACGATGTGACGTCCGGCAAAATTCTGTTGGACGGAGTAGACA
>DBFXIC010000057.1:0-3059 GCA_048455095.1 Anaeromassilibacillus sp. | reverse complement strand
CCTGCCAAAGGAATTGATCGCACAGACGCCGTTGGAGCCGCGGGATTCCTCCCGGCTGCTTGTTTTAAACAAGGAAACCGGCGAGATGGAGCACCGGCACTTTTACGACGTCATCGACTATTTACATCCGGGCGACTGCCTGGTGCTGAATGATTCCAGGGTCTTGCCTGCGCGCCTTTATGGAATCAAAGATGGAACGGGCGCAAAGGTGGAATTCCTTCTCCTGACACACAGGGAAGGGGATGTATGGGAAGTGCTCACCGGACCCGGTAAGCGCGCGAAGCCCGGCACGCATTTTACTTTTGGGGACGGCCTGATGCATGCGGAGGTTCTGGATGTCATTGAGGGCGGCAACCGTTTGGCAAAGTTTAGTTATGAAGGAAACTTCTATGAAATTCTGGATAAGATCGGGCAAATGCCTCTTCCGCATTATATAACGGAAGATCTCAAGGATAAGGAGCGGTATCAAAACGTCTATTCCAAAGAGATCGGCTCTGCTGCTGCTCCGACTGCCGGCCTGCATTTTACGCCGGAACTGTTGGAACGCATCCGTCAGAAGGGAATTAAAACTGCGTTTGTGACGCTACATGTAGGGCTGGGAACCTTCCGTCCCGTAACGGTGGAAAAAGTGACGGATCACAAAATGCATTCGGAGCACTATGCCATGAGCAAAGAGGCTGCCGATTTGATTAATGAAACAAAGCGCAACGGCGGACGGGTGATTTCTGTGGGAACGACCAGCTGCCGCACATTGGAATCCATTGCGTTAAAGGAAGGATGTATCAAGGAGAGTGCTGGCTGGACAGACATCTTTATCTATCCGGGCTTCCAGTTCAAGGCATTGGATGGGCTGATCACCAATTTCCATCTTCCGGAAAGTACCTTGATTATGCTGGTTTCTGCGCTGGCGGGCTATGATCATATTATGAACGCCTACCGGACGGCAGTGCAGGAAAAATATCGCTTCTTCAGTTTTGGCGATGCAATGCTCGTGGTGTGAGCAAAATTCATCAAAAAATAACTCCGGACCGGTTCTTTCTGCATGAAAATGAACCGGTCCGGAGCTTTGTTTGATGTGGATTATTCTGCGCCTAACGCCGCCATGGTGATATAATTATAAGGCTGATTGAAATGCGGCAAGAAGAATAGGTCCAGCAGTTTAAGGCGGTCGATGGTCACCTTTTCCTGAATGGCAAGGGAGAACAGATGGATGCCCATCGAAATGTCATAGTGGGAGGCCATCTGTGCGCCGACGATTACACGGTTGTCCCGCCGGTACACGATTCGAACCTTGACTTTCTCATTGTGATTCATAAACCGCGGTTTCTGGTAATCCTCAAAATCAGTGTAACAGACATCCAGACCGTAGCGGCGCGCCTTTTCCAATGAGAGGCCTGTGGATACCATATTTAGCCCCCAGATACTGATTCCATTGGAACCCTGAACGCCCTCTGTTTCCATGTGGCCGCCGCAAGCGTTGACAGCGGCGATGATGCCGGAACGCACCGCATTGCTTGCAAGCGCAATGTAGCTGACTTCATCGATGGAATTGTCATAGACCGTAGCGCAGTCGCCGATCGCGTATACGTCCGGCAGATTGGTGCGCTGTTCTCGGTTGACACGATACGCGCCATTGCGGAAACGCTCCAGGCAATCCCCGCCAAGCGTCGAGTTCGGGCGGAATCCAACGGCCAGCACCGCCATATCGGCATCATATTCGTTTTGATCCGTGACGATTTTCTCCACGCATTGTGTACCTGCAATTTTTGTGACGCTCTCTCCAAAAGCAAGCTGTATGCCGTTTTTCTGCAGAATTTCGGACATCAGACTGGTGAAGTCATTGTCGTAGTAGCCGGAAAGGCAGGTGGGCGCGCAGTCGATCAATACAACTTCTTTTCCGTTGCGCTTAAATGCCTCGGCCAGTTCCACACCGATGTATCCGGCGCCGATTACGGCGACCTTCTGGATTTTGTCGGTGTGGAGCTTGTGGATAACCGCATCCGCGTCCTGATACCGCTTGACCAGCTGGACATTCTCCAGGTCCCTACCGGGGATGTCCGGGATGATCGGCTGCGAGCCGGTGGCCAGGATCAATTTCTCATATGGTTCTTCATATTTGGTGTGATCGCTTCCCTCTGCATAAACGATTTTGCGGTCAAAGTCAATCTTTGTCACCATGGTCTGCATGTGTACCACGGCACCCTTTTCCTGCAACAGCTTTTGAGAAGAATAAAAAAGCCCTTCCGGCCCAGCGATCTGGCCGCCAATCCAAAGTGCCATACCGCACCCCAAAAAGCTGATGTTTGAATTGGCATCGAACACAACCACCTGATTTTGGTCTGGGGCAGTGTCCAAAATGGTATTGACCGCGGCAGTTCCGGCGTGATTTGCGCCGATCACGACGATTTTGCTCATGACAGTATCCCTACTTTCCTGTTTATCCTCCTGTATCCAGGAGCGAATCACAGTTTAGTATGCGCGGGATTGACGGAAAAATCCGTTTCACAGGGCGGGTGTGACATCATTTTGAGCAGTCAATAGACCAAATCGGATCATCCCGGCGATCAGGACCAGCAGATTGGAAAGATGCCCCAGAGAAGCATCGTGAACCTGTTTGGCGTTTCCCTGTCGTTTCGCTTGGCAGAGACTGTCTCCTGAGACTTGGACATAGAAAAATAGGGCAACCAAGACCATTACGCTGGACAGCGTTTGAAAAGGTAATGCCTTGGGTAAACATTTGCATAATTTTGAATCAGTAGCGGAGCAGACCAATTGTTTCTTCATGATATCTACGGAATAATACGACAGGAAAATAGCACAAATGGTCACAATCATATACCATTGTGATTTTGAAATCACACGTATTTGCTTACAGATTTCGGCGGAAAAACCGCCTGTTTGGTTGGCTGGCATCGAAATTCACCCCCAATTTTGATAAAATAAAGAGGACTCTTCATCCTATGCGCCGCAGCAGAAAGCGGCTGCATAATCCGGCATCATCCTGAATATTTATTGTGCAGGTATGCGCTGCGGAAAAACGCTCTGCGGTCATGCTGAAA
>DBFXIC010000056.1:0-4377 GCA_048455095.1 Anaeromassilibacillus sp. | reverse complement strand
AATCGTCCAGATCCTGCTCTTCCTGCGACGAAGCCAACCCGCGCACCGCATAAATGGACGTGCCAACGCAATAGACGGGTATACCCCGCTGAAGCCCGGAAATGCCGATCGTGCTGTTGAGGACCACCATCCCTTCGCTGCGGTCCATCATAAGCGCGGCCCTGCCCGACTCCACGAAATGAACCCGGCCTTCCAGCCCGCAGGCATGGCTGAACCGGCGGATGTACCTCCGGTAATTGATGAGCCCGTTATCAAGAGGATGGTTGCGGATCAGCAAATGCATGGACTTGGGCGCGGAGTGCGCAAAAGAAGTCAGTACATGCGCAATGGCTTCCTTCATCCCGCTGAACGGCGAATAACGGCGGACTTGGGAATCCGAATCAAGCTGGAGCGGAAACAGGAAATAGGGCGCACGCGACCGGTAGATTTCCCGGACGCTCTCCGCCGAACGCCTTTCCCATGTGCGGCGGGTCAGGACGCGAAGGAACCATCCCCAGACTTCGCTCACGGCGCTCTGCGGGCGATGCGTCCGGAAACAGGGGAAAAACGGGCGCAAAAAAATGGTCCCGGCATAATAGGCAATAGCCTTCCATACGCGTGCCGAAAGAGGATTCTGTACGGCAACGGGTGACGGCGGGGCCGGATGGGATTCCGCAAGTTCCCGCAAAAGGGCCGGCGAATGGGGAAGCATCGAGTTGCCGTTGACCCCGCCCTCTTCCATCGTGATATAATGGGGCCGCAAATACCCTTCCTCAAATGCCCACACCCGGATATTCCGCAGTTTTGCCACCAGAATGGCTTCACGGTGCAGAGGCCGCCAGTCCCCAAAGGCCAGCAGCTCCGTAACGCCCTCGCGCCGCATGAGATCGCCGATCCAGCCGCTCCAGTCCGTGGTCCGCCCCTGATACCACACGGCCTCTCGCGAGTGCCAATCCACCACGTCACCGCCGCAGATATTGACGCGCAATACACGATGCCCGGCCCGCTGTAACGCCAGCCCCAGCTCACGGAAAAAACTCCCGTGCGGGCCTTGAAGAAACAAGTAGGTACGCATGATCAGAATACGTTCCTTATCTTTTCCCTGAGCGCCGCAAAGGTGCGCATAAAAAACTTGCCGCGCATTTGCCCTTTTGGCTGGGTAAGCCGGTAACAGATGTCCTCGGGCGTGCAGAATCCCTTCGTCTGCCAATCGTAATACGAAGGATAGAGTATCAGCGTCCCTGCGATAAGCTCCTCAAGCGAAAGCCCGGCTCTCCGGCGGGGGAAATCAATCCGATCATGGGTCAGCCCCCACCCCGCGTAGAAAGGCCCCCCATAAGCGTGGACCTCTATTCCCCTCAGCAATGCCTCGAACCCCGTCAGCGACGTGAGCGTGTGCACTTCGTCGACGATGCCAAGCAGGACATCCATACGCACGTTGCGGACAACACGATCCGCGTACCGTAACGCCTCTTCATCGGGTATGCGCCCTTTCCGGTTCCGGCTTTCTACGTCAGGATGCGGCTTATAGATGATGAAAGCATCCGGATGGCGTTCCCGCACGGCCTTGAGCAAATCCACATTGGAAAACAGCCCGCATCCGCCCAGCCGCACGGAAGCGTCGTCCTCCACCTGTCCGGGGACAAGGAGCAAACGTCCCTTTGCAGAAAAATCACCACGGGTTACTGCATCAACACCCGTGTTATATTTGGTAATTCCCTTCTCGACGATAAAGCCACGCAAGGCGGAAGCCCGGCTGCACAATTCCGTCCTCTCCGGATGTTCTGGCAAGGTGTTCAAAATGTCTTCCAGCCCACTCGGACTGGATGGATCATAGTAAATGCCCTTCTCATCCAGCACCAACGAATACGGCCAATTAAAATCAGAACCCAACCCAACCGAACGGATGAAGCCGTCCTCCATGCGTATCAGCCGGACGCCCATAGTCTGGCAGGAACTCTCAAGTCCTATTGTGCATTTGGACGCCCATACCACGACATCGCCGCCGTTTGCTTGCGCCCATTTGATGGCTTTCCACCAATCAGAAAAAAAACGGATGCTTCCCGTGGTCGATTGCAAAAAGGCCCGGGCATGAGGACGTTTCCATCTGGAAAAGCCAACACATGCGTGGAACCCCTTATTCCGCTCATTCTGAAAACGCTGGGCGGCCAGAATCCGAATGGCTTCATGGATGTCACAACGCCTGGCGGTCACGGGATTCACATAACGCGCATACAACATATACGCCGCGGCAAAGATCTCTTCCGCCGTACGGCGTTTTGCCCTCCGCGGGCAAGTAAGCCGATCATGCGTTGCCCCCCATCCCGCATAGAACGGCATGCCGAAACAGTGCACTTCCTTACCAAGCAGCAAGGCCTCAAAGCCCATCTGGGAGGTGACTGTGTACACAACATCAGCTTGAGCAAGAAGGGAAAGCGGCGAAACATCCTGTGCGATGATCGCAATGCCTCTTCGCTTCGCCGCCTCGGTCAGATAGCCCTGCTTTTTCCCCGCAAGCACATCGGGATGCGTCTTGACGAACAACCGGGCGTTGGGAAACCGCATCTGCGCGTCGTCCAGCATAGCTTTGAAACTTTCAGCATCGGCACGGCCAAGCGTAACGCTGGTATCCCCCTTTGTCTGATCAAGGATAAGAACACGCGGGCACGAAGCATCACCAAGCAATCTTTCAGCAGCACGCGGCGCATGATTATACTTGCTCAGATCGTGACGCTTGATAGCTTCAATGGCATGCTGGGCGGACTGCAACTGTCCTTCCAAATCCCATCCGGAGCCGTTCAGTAGATTCTCCAAATCGGATGGCTCAGTGGCGTCGTAGTAGATGCCGGTATGGTCAACTACAAGGGAAAGAGGCTGCGCCCCCTTGCATCCGAGATCAAGGGAGCGCAGGAAGCCGTCTTCAAGCGCGATATAGGGAAGGTTATGTTTTGCCGCATAATCACGGGCTTTATCAGCTGTGGGTTTGTGGCCCCAGCCTGCGACCATTGTCTTCCCTACTGAGAATTCTGGCATCAAGTATGTTCTGAGGCAACGATTTTGCTGCAACCGATGAGAAAAATATCGGATCATGGACGCTACTAACTCTCCGCTCCACAGTGCTTTCTCAGATAGGAGTTCTTTATACAGTAATTTTTATTTGCGTATCTGTGTTTCAAAAACATGTAACGCGTTGGCGATAGCTTTATCCATATCCCAATAACGATATGAACCAAGCCTCCCACCCAAAATCAGCTTCGGAGTCTTTGCGGCCTCCTCTGCATACCGAATATAAAGCGTATTATTACGCTCGTCATTTACCGGGTAATAGGCTTCATCTCCCTTGCTGTACGTTGCAGGATATTCGCGGCAAATAACAGTCTTTTCTTTGTTAAAGGGTTCCATTCGTTCAGGATGATAATGCTTGAATTCATGCATGCGGGTGTAAGGCGCATCAAGATCGGCGTAATTCATGACCGTAGTTCCTTGGAAATCACGTGTATTCAAGGTTTCCCACTCAAAGCGAAGCGAACGCCATTCTAATTCACCGTATTTGTAGTCAAACAACTGGTCGGGCATACCTGTATAAATAACCATCCCATCGGACGGAATTTCATTCCGTATTGCAGCATAGTCACAGTTTAAACGTACCGTGATGTTCGGGTGCTTCAGCATATTTTTGAACAGACCGAAATAGCCATCTTTAGGCACCCCCTGCCAAGTATCGTTAAAGTAATCCATATTATAGCAGGTCCGGAACGGAAGCCGATTTATAATAGCGGCAGGCAAATCTCTAGGATTACGGTCCCACTGCTTGTGAGTATAGTTTTTAATGAATGCTTCGTACAAAGGACGTCCGATGAGGGAAATGGCTTTCTCTTCCAGATTGGCGGGATGTTCGATATGATCCCGCGCAATCTCGGCGGCAAGAAAAGCTTCTGCCTCAGCAGGAGAAAAATTTTTTCCATAAAAAGCATTGATCGTGAACAGATTGATAGGCATGGCGTACACCTTGCCCCCATGTGTGATAAGCACCTTATGCCGGTATGAGGTAAATTCCCCAAATAGAGAGAGGTACTCCCAGACCTCCGGCAAAGAGGTATGAAAAATATGTGAACCGTAACGGTGACACTCTATACCTGTTTCTTCATCAAGTGATGAATGGCAGTTACCGCCGATATGGTCACGCCGGTCAATGATGGTCACGGGTTGTTTCATGACCGAGGCTATGCGCTCGGCTATGACTGCTCCCCATATACCGGAACCTACAATAAGGTATGACATGAATTTCTCCCCCATTATTCCACAAAAAGTCGGTTATCAGGGTGCTGATGTATAGTATTTATAATTTACTAAATATATTTATATCTGAAGTTAAAAACTTAATTGCCAGTTTATGTG
>DBFXIC010000055.1:0-5283 GCA_048455095.1 Anaeromassilibacillus sp. | reverse complement strand
GTTTCGCACAGTCCCAGGCGCCTTATTTCTTTTTCTTTGCCTCTTCAAGACTCTTTGCCCATGCCGCGGCAAAGGCGCTGACGCCCTCTTCCTTCTTTTTGTTTTGGTCGTTCAGATATTGTTGAACGTCCCGTTTGGAAGCACTGGACCCTTTTTCTCTGTTCTCAAAGAACTTGTCCGCTTTAGAGCGAAAACCGCAGCGGCAAACAAAGGTCTTTTTCTCACCCTCTCCAAAGAGCTCCATAAATTTATGACAGTTTGGGCAACGGACGCGCGTCTCAACCACAACGTTGCGCCGATAGCCACATTCCCGGTCCTGACATACCAGCATTTTTCCTTTCTTGCTGTTGACCAGAAGCATCCTCTTTCCGCATTCCGGGCACACTTCCTGCGTCATATTTTCATGCACATATTTTGCGTCGCTGTTTGCAACTGTTTTGACCAAAGAATCTGCATATCTTTTAATTTCCTGAATAAATGCGTTCTTATTTTCCTTTCCCTGGCTGATCCCTTCCAGCCGCTGTTCCCAGCGCGCAGTCAGAAGTGGTTCTTTTAAATCCGGTGGCACCAGATGAATCAGCTGCATCCCTTTAGAGGTAGGTACAAGGGAGTTCCCTTTCTTCTCCACGTAGAAGGAACTAAACAGCTTTTCAATAATATCCGCACGCGTGGCCGGCGTACCAAGACCGCCGCCGATATATTCTTTCATCTTTTTGTCTTCGATAAACTTTGAGGGATTTTCCATCGCTGAAAGAAGCGTTGCCTCCGTATATCGTGCAGGCGGCGAGGTCTTCTGCGCCTTGAGCTGAATATTTTTGCAGATTAGGCTCTCTCCCTGATTGAGACTCGGAAGCACCTGTTCCGCCGCTTCTTCTTCATCCTCTTCTATTCCTTTGGCAACCTTTTTCCAGCCGAGGTCGACAATCTCACGTCCCGACGCTGAAAAGCGTTCCCCCTCGGCCGTGAGCTCTACACGGATCTTCTTATAATCGTAGCTCGGATAAAAACAGGTCAAAAAGCGTTTTACCACCAGCATGTAGATGCGTTTTTCTTCTAAATTTAAGCTAAGTAGATTGACCTGCTCTTCCGTTGGGATAATTGCATGATGATCCGTAACCTTTCCGTTGTTTATACAGGCACGGGAAATACTCTTTCGTGTTCGAAAGATTTCCCCCACAATGGAACTGAATTCTCCATGATTGACCGCACGGAGGCGTTCCGGCAATGTTGGAACAATATCCGCTGTCAAATAGCGGGAATCTGTTCGAGGATAGGTCAACGCTTTGTGGGTTTCATACAGGCGCTGCATAATGTTCAAAGTCTGCTTCGGGGAATACTGATACAACTTATTCGCGTCTCTTTGGAGTTCTGTCAAATCGTAAAGCATAGGCGGCGGTGTGGAACCAAAGGTCTTTTTGATCTCTGTAATACGGAAATTTTTGCCCTTGATTTTTGTTGCAATCGCCTCGGCGCGCTCCTTTTCAAAAATGGATGTCTGGTTCTTCGCGTCATGCCAAGTAGCAAAGAAATTCCCCAAATCTGCACGCACCGTGTAATAGTCCTTCGGCACAAACCGGCGGATCTCCTCCTCGCGCTGTACAATTAACGCAAGCGTTGGCGTTTGTACGCGTCCTGCCGACAACTGCGCATTAAATTTGCAGGTAAGAGCACGCGTCACATTTAATCCCACTAGCCAGTCCGCCTCAGCACGCGATTGCGCGGACATATAAAGATTGAAATACTCTTTTCCATCCCGTAGCTTTGCAAAACCGTCTCGAATGGCGCGGTCGGTCTGGGAAGAAATCCAAAGGCGCTTGATTGGCTTGTGAAATCCTGCCTTCTCAATAATCCATCGGGCAACTAGTTCTCCTTCACGTCCAGCGTCTGTCGCAATCACCAGGGAACCGACTTCCGGATTATGAAGCAATTTTTTCACTACACTATACTGTTTGCTGGTTTCCGGAATGACCTTTAGCTCCATCTTATTCGGCAGCATGGGAAGCGTCTCCATACTCCAAGTCTTGTATTGCTCGCCGTACGCTTCCGGCTCGGCAAGCTCCACAAGATGGCCCAATGCCCAAGTTACAATGTACTGCCCTCCGGAAATAAACCCGCTGCTGCTCTGCCGGCATCCCAGCACACGGGCCAGTTCCCTACCCACAGACGGCTTTTCTGCCAGTACCAATGTCTTTGCCATATAAAAATCCTCGTTCTTTCGGTTATTTGAAGTAATTACAAAGAGAGATGCCATATTAAGCTACGGAGCAGCCCTCTATTCACCGTAAATGATCTATTTTTTACTTACGGCGTGAAGTCATTATAACACGCACATAAGTTGGAGAATAAAACAGCTAACCGGTTCCATTTAACTATATATCCGCTCTCAACTTCTTATTTCAATGTTCTCCCAGCCGTCGGAAATCTTTGATTTCCGCTTACGGCGTGAGGTTATTATAACACATATATAACTTCGCAGCTACTCTTTTTGTGTATTTACAACAGATATGATAAAAAGAGCACGGATTACCGTGCTCTTTAAAGTGTTATTTGACAGACTTACTCACTGCAAAATTCTTGGATGATCTTTTCTTTGTTCTCACCAAGCGTCAGCTGTCTTATAAATTTTCGAAACTCTAATACCGAAGATGGTGCCACAGAAATTTCTTCTATTCCAAGCGCCAAGTAGAAACGCAATAGTTTGGGATCTTCAGCAGATTCTCCGCAAATGCTTGTCCAAATATGATGTTTTTTTGCGTTTTGGACAGCCATATGTATCATACGGAGTACTGCCGGATGACCGGGATTATATAACGATGCAGCAGAATCGTTCATCCGATCCGCTGCCAGCGTATATTGGATAAGAGCATTTGTTCCAATACTAAAAAAATCCACATGCTGCGCCAACTGATCACTGAGCATTACTGCAGCGGGCGTCTCTATTATTGCGCCTATTTCAATCTTTTCCGCTACGGGAATCCCTTCTGCAAGCAATTTTTTCTTTGCCTGATACACTAATTCCTTTGCCTTAAGTATTTCCTGTACGGACGTTACAACAGGGAACATAATCGCAACTTGACCATACACAGACGCTCGCAAAATCGCACGAAGCTGTATAAGAAATAGATCTGGCCTATACAAGCTGAATCGAATCGCCCGGACTCCCATTGCTGGATTCACACACTCACCATGTCGCCACTGGCTGATTTCATCCTCTTCTCCTACATCCAATGTGCGGATAAGTACGCGCTTTCCCTGCATTTTTTCCAACACCGTCTTGTAAATGAGAAATTGCCCATCCTCAGAACAATCCATATTACTGCCCAGATACAAAAATTCGGTTCGCAACAGGCCTATTCCATCCGCGTCGTTATCGACCACCTGCTGCACATCCTCCACGTGGCTGATATTTGCATACACATCCATACGATGGCCATCTTTTGTAATCGCTGGACAACCGCGTAATGCACGAAGTGTCCGCAAACGCAAAATATACTGCTGTTGCCGCTCTCGGTACTCCCCTTCCGTTATTGCATCCGGTTCTAAAATGATATCTCCTGTAAATCCGTCAGCGATTGCATTCTTCGCCTTCATTAATTCCGAATAGGAATCCCCTAAACCGACTATAAACGGAACACCCATATTTCGCAGCAAGATCGCGGCATGAGAATAGCGTGAACCTTTTTTTGATAAAAAGGCCAGTACTTTTTTACGATTAACCATCACTGCTTCGCTGGGCAAAAGTTCCTCAACTACAATGATTCCTTTTGTGCTCACTTCTGCCAAACGTTCCGTAAAAGCAGGATTTAAATAGCACAATAAGTGTCGGGCTATATCCAAAATATCCGTATCCCGAGCCCGCATATATTCATCTTCCATCTCAGAAAAAAAGCGATAAAAATAATGAGCTGTCATACAGACAGCCGACTCTGCACTCACATGCTTCTGAATAATATTTTTTTGAATATCATCAAAAAAATCATGATCTTCTAAAAGTAAAATATGACTCTTAAAAATAAGGGAGTCCTCTGCTCCAAACTTTTGAAGTGCTTGACGATAAAGCTGGCTAATCTTTCTTTCCGCGGCAGTACGAGCTGCTTGTAAACGTTGAATTTCAGCGCGTATATCAGAAGCAGGCGATAAATATACCATTTCCTCAGAATTCTTCCAAATACAAATCTTTCCAATTGCAATTCCTTTGGAAGCTGCCATTCCATGAATCAGTCTCATATTATCGCCTCCTACATGGGTCTAATCTTTTTATCTTTATTGTTTATCATTAAAAAAGTCAGAATCTTTTGTTTGATTTTAGCGCATGCAAGGAGGCAAGTCAACAGTTCAACCTATCTTTTCTATGTGATGGAATTCCACAGCCTCACAGAAAGCTTACCAGCCATCCCCACCATATAGAGGATAACATTTCCCAAGCGGTCAAAGACTATGCCACGGAATTTCAATCCACACCCTCTGTGCGGAGGGTGACCGGCAATGGGGAGGTGCTGCAAACCTTTACCGGACGATTTCAACCCACACCCTCCATGCGGAGGGTGACATCAAATGTAATCTTCTTCGGCTTGATTTTTTCAATTTCAACCCACACCCTCCATGCGGAGGGTGACATATGCTTCGCAAGCGACAGATTTCCAAGCATCACATTTCAACCCACACCCTCCATGCGGAGGGTGACTTTTCCGATTATGTCGATGGATTGCTCCAGGTGGCATTTCAACCCACACCCTCCATGCGGAGGGTGACCGAGAGGATGATTGAGGACATAATCGACTGCGATATTTCAATCCACACCCTCCATGCGGAGGGTGACGGGTAGCTCCGCGCAGGTCAGCACCGCGCAGGTCGATTTCAATCCACACCCTCCATGCGGAGGGTGACGCTTTAATTCATACTAAAATTATATGATATTAACATTTCAATCCACACCCTCCATGCGGAGGGTGACGACATTATACTCACGCAAGTATATAATATAACCAATTTCAATCCACACCCTCCATGCGGAGGGTGACAAGCATAAGTTCAATTATTTCTAATACTTTATAATTTCAATCCACACCCTCCATGCGGAGGGTGACGGTTGTTAATTTGGCGTTCTGATATCCTTTCTTATATTTCAATCCACACCCTCCATGCGGAGGGTGACTAGGGAGACCTTTTTTACTTTTTAACGCTGCATTTATTTCAATCCACACCCTCCATGCGGAGGGTGACATCAATTGTTGTATATGGTATTCCGCTTTCTTTGATTTCAATCCACACCCTCCATGCGGA
>DBFXIC010000054.1:0-3419 GCA_048455095.1 Anaeromassilibacillus sp. | reverse complement strand
GAGATTGAGGAATTTATTGTTGCTTTGTTTTTCCTCACCCGTACAGGAGCTTTCGTTGCCACGCGAAAGCTCTTTTTCTTTTGTCATCAGTACAGCGCTGGAAAACACCAGGTACAAATTGTGTTTTCCTTTGCGTATGGCTGCTTTCAGGATCAGTCCCAGTGTTCCCAGTTGGCGGATTGCTTTAATTACCGTGTTGCAGGCCAGACACAAAGCCGCAGCCATCTTGCGAAGGGAGGGAAAGGCTCTGCCGCGTCCGTTTTTACGGCATACAAGATACAGGTACACCGCAAACGTGGATCCGGAAAGCGTAAATATATCATTTTCGGTATCCAAGGCAGACCAGCGGCCCGCAATCGGCGTTAGCAAATATAGATTGGCAATGTACTGCCCTTCCTGATTATAGCGGTTCTGTTTGCGCACCAGTCCGATTTGTTCCAGCTGTTTGATCCCGGCCCGCACGGTTCCCGCGCTGCATCCGCAGCGTTCAGCTGCTCTGCACACACGCACAATCGCCTTTTTCTCTGCATCCGCACAGGACAGCAGAAATACATACAATTTCAGGGCATTGGGCGATAGTCCCATTTCCAATAATCTGTTTGGTACTTTTAACACGGCTCTGTCCCTCCTTTCTCGCGCAAAAAGGCCGCCCATCCGGGCGGCCTTTGCCGTATTCTTTTATCTTTCGGTCAGCTATGCACAGGCACACTGTCAATATAACAGCCGTCCGGGCACAAATCCACCTTGTTATTCCACACCACATTGCTGTCCACGTTCGGGTCAATGTCCCATGACACGCTTCCGGATTCGTCCAGATAGACGCGCCGGAAATTTTCCATCTTGCGGAATGGAGCAAACACTGTGCCCGGCTCCAGCAAGGGAGCGACATCATAGCGGCGGATCTCACCATTGTCAAACGTCAGGGTCAGGGTGTAATCATCATTTGCCTTGACAGACAGAATTTTTCGGCGGCCCGCCGCAAAATATTCTGCTGCCGCGCGGTCAAAGCCCTTAGAAAGGTAATATTCTATTGTCTCCGGCATTGTAACACCTCCGTATACTTTTATCTCAGCGGCTCAATGGCAAAAAGCTCTTGCTTTGCCACAGCCAGCTGCCAATTCTCGCGCAGCTCCTCTTGATGAAAAGCCGCCCAGCCGAGAAGCATCTTAAGTTGTTTCCCCGGCAGGCTGCCATCCAGAACCTCCAGTTCCTCAATCGAAACAATAACTTCCTGCCCGCCATAGGCAGCGTGGAAATGCGGGGGCATATGGTCTCGCCAGTTAATGAAGACCTTGATTCCCCGGAACATGCTAATCGTCGGCATCCTGGTTTCCTCCCTTGTGTCGAGCGCTATAATAGCCACCCTCTCCGCCTGTCATTATTATATACGAATTTCATGATTTGCGCAAATCCCGTTTTGCTTTTATGGATGCCGGCTCCGCCCTGTATAGAGCCGTCTTTCTTTTGTGCCGTTCAATCAAACATCCCTCGTGTCAATCTGCAGGAGGGCATCTTTACATTCCGTCTCATAAACGCCTCCGGATCAAAGGTGATGATTTCCTGAAAATCCAGCGCTGGCAGCTCCTCCGCCTTGTGTTCCCCAAGATCGAGGTATTTGTAATAACCCTCTGCCCTTGAGCGAAATGGACGGCATCCGCCTTTCAGCACGATAAACACCTCGCGCTCCAGGGCGATAATATCCGCCGCATCCATCAGTGGCCGCCCTACCATTGAGCGGGTAACCGACGTATTCCCTTTCGCGCTGGTCGTAGAGCCTGTCATGACCGTTTCCTTTCCCATTGCCTCTGAAAACACTTTTGCACTGCTGAGAGCCGTTGGAGAGACAAAGGAAAACATGACCGTTTGTCCCGTCCCTTTGATGATATCCGCCAGCGTTCGGTTATACTGCTTTTCCAACTGTGTGAGATTTTGCAAAGACAGCATTGCACGTCCACCCCGGCTCCGAATTGCCGCCGTGGCAGCGTCTACGCCTTCGATTGCCGGCTGTTGTCCGAACTCATCGATCAGCAGCAGCCAGTCGCGGGGACACCTTCCTCCATATTTTGATTCGGCAAGATAAATCAAATCGTTCATCAAATTGCGAATATACAGAGAATTGATAAAATGGCGGCTTGTGTTCTCGTCCGGTGAGATAAGAAAAACGGCTGTTGGGTTTTCAATAAAGCGATCCGCGTCCAGTTCCGCGTCATGGCTGCACAGAAGCTGCTCCAGTTCCGCGTCGATAAACTTTGTCAGTTTTCCCAACGCGCTGGAAAAAATATTCATGGATGTTTTCAAATCGGCACTGGTGGCCGCGCCTGTATAATACCGGATACGTTCGTTGCCGCAGAATGTCAGTAAATGCTCCAGCTTATTCGCCTGCGGCCCATCGTCTTCTCCCAATGATTCAAGCTGCCCGTTCATTTCAAGGATGACCTTGAACACACTAATAATATGGCGCTCTTCGGACTGTCCGTATTGGGAAACCAGCAGAATAATTCCCGTGATAAGTCCCCGGCTTGTTTCCACAAAATAGTCCGATGCCTCGCTTTTCACCGTGGCAGTTCCATTGTCCACGAGCTGAGACGCAACCGCTTTTGCATATCTTTCTGCCCTGCCGTATTTAACCGCCCTGTCCAGTTTGTCTGTCGCTGCCATATATTCATCCATTGCACAGTTTACCTCATGCATTAGATTGAAATGAGAAGAGCGGGTTACGTCGCGGATGTTCAGGATCGGCGTCCGGTAGCCCGCTTTCCGCAGGAAAGCGGAGCACTCATTGTACAGCGTTCCTTTACAATCGACGATAAGCATCGATGCGCCCCTGCCTTTTGTATTGATATTGACACGGGCATTGTAATAAATCGTCGGAATAAATACACCTGTTGTCTTTCCTGCGCCGGGCGGAGCTATCAGCAGGAGATTGTGGTCGCTGGTATCCGCTACCCAGCGATTCGTCTCGTGTCCCACAATAAATCCGGCCTTTTGTTCATGGCCCTCATGCACGATGGAGAATACCTGCTTTTTTTCTGTATCATCCATCCAGTGTGAATTTCCATGCTGGCCGTCCCCAACTGTTTGAGCCTTAATTTCAAGCGGCGTACTCTCCAAAAAGAAATAAACGCCTCCTGCCGCGACCGCTATCAAAACTTGCGCATACCAAACTTGCAGCACCGGCCACATCGAACCCAGCATCCACGCCATTCCATAAGATAACAGTGTCACAAGCATAACGGCCAGCCACTTGTTTTTCTTTTTCATTCAGTTCGTATCCCCCTTTTTCTTGAATCCTCCTTTCACAGCCCCACCCGAAAATTTTCGCTCACCTGTTTGCCCTTTCCCGGCTCCCTGGCCTGTGCCCTTGTTTGCGCAAACTCCGTCTGCCTGTGCTCCGCAATCAGGCTGATTCTTTCGTCTAC
>DBFXIC010000053.1:0-7247 GCA_048455095.1 Anaeromassilibacillus sp. | reverse complement strand
CCCCACATGGAGGGATGCACAGGAATATATGGAAGTGATTGCACAGGAACATGCAAAACTCCGTGTGGAGGATGCAGCTTCGGTTCCCACCCAGAGCATTGAGGAATACCTTGCGGAACTGAAGTCCAAGAAGAAATAGGGGGCTGTACAATGGGAACAACAGCAACGCCAGACAAAAAGACGGTCATACGGGAATTGATCGAACAGGGAAAGTCCAAGGGACAACTCTCCACAAAAGAGATTCTCGATGCCTTGGGAGAGCTGGACTTCGAGCCGGAACAGATCGAAAAATTCTATGATACGTTGGAGTCCCAGGGTGTAGAGATTATTGAGGATTTTGCCGATGCGCCGCTGGAAGACATCGATTTTGCAACGGAGGTCGCTTCCGAAGAAAATCTGGAGTCCAGCCTCAGCACAGAAGGCATTGCGATCGACGACCCTGTGAAGGTCTATCTGAAGGAAATCGGCCGTGTGCCGCTCCTTTCTCCTGAAGAGGAGATTGATTTGGCCATCCGCATTAAAGAGGGCGATGAGACCGCTAAGAAGCGTCTCTCCGAGGCCAATCTGCGTCTGGTTGTCAGCATTGCCAAGCGCTATTTGGGCCGCGGCATGCAGTTCCTCGATTTAATCCAGGAGGGAAATTTAGGCCTGATCAAGGCGGTGGAAAAGTTTGATTATACAAAGGGATTTAAATTTTCCACATACGCGACTTGGTGGATCCGCCAGGCGATCACCCGCGCCATCGCCGACCAGGCGCGCACCATACGCATCCCCGTTCACATGGTGGAAACTATCAACAAGGTGAAAAAAGTTTCGAGCCAGCTGTTGCATACCAACGGTCATGAACCGAGCGCAGAGGAGATCTCTGCTGAGCTGGATATGCCTGTGGATAAAGTGCGGGAGATTATGCGCGTGGCACAGGAACCCGTCTCTCTGGAAACGCCGATCGGCGAGGAAGAAGACAGCCATTTGGGCGATTTTATTCCGGACGACGATGCGCCCGCTCCGCAGGACGCGGCCTCTCACACGCTGCTAAAGGAACAGCTCTCGGATGTACTGGATACCCTGACGCCCCGGGAAGAAAAGGTTCTGAGCCTTCGGTTTGGTTTGGAGGACGGCCGTTCCCGTACGTTGGAAGAGGTCGGCAAGGAATTTAACGTGACGCGTGAGCGCATTCGCCAGATTGAGGCGAAAGCATTGCGCAAGCTTCGTCATCCCAGCCGGAGTAAGAAACTGAAAGATTTTTTGGACTAGGAGTGGATCGTTTATGCACATGACGCTGGAGGCGGACTATGCAGTGCGGATTGTGGAATGTCTCGCGGCAGCAGGTCAGAAGGTCGATGCGCGCACGATCGCCGAGGAAACGCATGTGCCTTTGCGCTTTGCGCTAAAGATTTTGCGAAAACTGGTGGCAGACGACATCATCGTGTCCTACAAGGGTGCGCATGGTGGTTATATGTTGGCACATCCGGCGGGGGAAATCACCCTGCGTCAGGTGATCGAATCGGTGGAAGGCCCTTATGTAATTAGCCGATGCCAGCAGGGAGAGTATTGCTGTACCCACACGGCGAGCTGCCGGTTTCACGAGATCTATCGGGAAATCTCAGAGGTCGTACGGGATAAGCTGGAATCCTACACATTTGAGGATGTCACGCAGGGAATAAATATACAAAGAGAGCAAAAAAAATCGGACGATTTACATACAAGCGCCTCAAAAGAAAATTTTGACTCCCTTTCCGGAAAGAACGATTGATGAGATCGTAGAAGAAACCATATTTTTGAATTCCGTCATACCCAAAAGCGGCAGGTCGAGGATAAAAGATGGGTGAAACCCCCATTCTCGACTGGCCGCCTTTTTATTTGGATGAAAACATCTGCTAAAAGTCCAAACAATTTTTTTTGGAAAAGAGCCTTGCTGTCAAGATATCTGAAAATTCAGCAGCTTTTGCAGTGCCTTTGAAACTTCCATTTGTTGGTGGAACAGCGATGACTTCCTGCAGAAACTATGGTAGACTATGTGATATATTGGGAATGCAGGTACAGTATACCTAAAAAGCCTGTTTCCCCTAGACGGGAAAATTAAATGGAGTCTGTATGATGCGGGAATTCAAAAAGTTTTAGGGAGGAGCAATATACATGGATTTTATGCAGCAGTGCCAGCTTTGGCATGAAAACGACGAATATCAGAAAATTGTAGATGCCATCGAGGCTCTGCCTAAAGCGGAGCGTACTCCAGAGCTGGATAGCGAACTGGCCCGCGCCTACAACAATCTTGCGGGGCTGGGGGACCGGGAGCTCTATCAAAAAGCCATACAATTACTGAAACCCCACGAGGAATATTTTGCAGGTGACCACACCTGGAATTTTCGTATAGCTTATTCTTATTATTACCTGGATCAAGAGGGACCGGCGCTCCACTATTTCAAACAGGCGTTGGAGGCCTGTCCTGGTGACGAGGATACCCAGGAGTTCATAGAGGACTGTCGCAAACGACTGGCCCTGCCCCGGTTTGAAAAATCCTTCAGAGAGCGGACCGCAGAGGGATGGGCGGCCTTTGAACAGGGAGAAGCAGAGCTGCGCCACCTGTTGGATTTGAAGGATCAGGATGCAGTGGGCGAAGAGTTGATCGCCAAATGCAGCAAGTTGCTGTCCGTTACTTTTGAAGACGTAGCTTTTGAATTGGGGTTTAACGGAGAGAAGTACGAGCTGATTCTCACGCCCGAGGGAAACCGGGCTAGGTTGTTTGAGTTGGTCTATTTCCGGCGCCATGTCCCAGCTTCAATTCAGGAGCATTGGAATGTCCTGGTAGGCCGCCAGTCTTCACACGGCTTCCAGTTGCGCTCCTTCGGGCAGGAAATTGATGCCGGGGATGTACAGGTATGGGTGGAGCACGGAGAGGGCAAACAGGTTGCTTTGACCCTCTATTGTGAAAAATTACTTCCTTTGCTGAAAGAGGACGAGGGTAAGGCATGGTGGCTCTTATCCATCCTGACAGACCAGGTCTTGGGTGAAATTCCTGCCATCGCACTGATTGGTGGCTTTGATGTGGTGGAGGCGCCGAAAGCAGGATCTTCTATCCTGTTGGATGAGTTGCCCAAGGCATTGGAGGGAATAGGGCTGCACCCGTATCTTGACGCAGAGGAATATCTGGACAACAGTTATGTGGGGTACGAGATGGAACCGGAGAAGGACCCGGAAGCTGACTGGCGTTTGGACGTGTTCGCCGGAGCTACCCGCTGTCCAGCACTCATTAATGAATATCTACAAGGTGAAAGCGAAATCATGGATGCCTACCATAAGGACGGAATTTTGGCAGGCTTTTTCTGTTACCCGTTGGATTGTTTTTCCGATGAGGAGGATCGCAGCGGAGCAATTTTAGATTTCCGGGATGCACTAGAGGCCGCTGTGCTGGATCATGCAGGTGGAGACGCCGTCACTTTCCTGGGCGGGGCCACAGGCGTGTACTGCGGTTATCTGGATTTCATCGCCTGGGATGTCCCGGCTGTGTTGGATGCGGCAGTGGCATTTTTTAAGGACAGTTCTTTGGCGTGGGCAAGCTTTCACGTGTTTCGCCGGGATGTGGGTGCGGTATGGCTGGTGAAAAGGGAAGAAGAGAAAGCAGAAGAAAAGCAGAACTAGAGAGTACATACGCTTCCCACTTTGCCCCGTGCTATGGCGGATTATCTGTCTTGCCCCTGTACGTACTTTCCGCCGATGTCCGATGATAGTTCCATCATGCAGGTTTTTCAGGATGCCCAGGCCCGCAGCTCTAAAAAGGGGGGGGCCTGTGTTGGTGGCTGTAGATGAAACTTTATGGGAATGCCTAATCATGAATTCTAACAAGGACAGTGAAGGCTCAGAAGGCTACGCCTTCGATGCTGCAAGCGTGGCACAGTATCGCAAAGAGGCTCTTGCCCCACCGATAAAAGATGGAAAAGTTGTTCTGGATGGATTGCTGCATGAGCGCAGGAAGGAGGCTGGGGACGACGAGACAGATTGGAATACGGAGATTCTTGGAGAGATGGCTGGGGGTGAAGCCAATGAAGGTTTCCTTGGCTGCTGGGATCTTTCCTTCCATAAAACTATTCCGCTACTTCTGACCCAAATCCCAGTGAAGCGTCCATGGGAAATTTTTGCTTACCTGCCCTTCGGCGGTTGGAATGAGCGCCCAGGGGCTCCGGAGCTGATGCAGTGCCAAAATACTGGTTTGAACAGCATGGGACGATTCCCGCCGTCATGACCCACGACGTACTGGAATTTACGGTTCCTGCCCCGGTCAGTCGGAAACAGGCGATGAAGCTGGCCCAGGAGCAATATGCATGGTGGATCAAGGCGCAGAGGATGCCACGGTTGCTATGTTGGCCGATAGCCTTTCCCGTTCTAAGGCGTGGTACTTCTGGTGGGATTGAATCACTTAGAAAGTCGTTTGGTATTTCGGATTACAGCGGTCCGTAGGGGAAGGAACCAACCTTGGAGAAATTATGATTCAGTGCTTGAGCGAGATTACCATTTGCGGCCGGCGATAGTGGCTGGAATATGTGCGGCAGAATGGGCCAATGATGGCCCATTCTGCCGGCTTCTTTCTCTTCTGCTACTATGTATCCTGAAGTGTTACTGGACAGAGAGCTGAACAGTGGTGGGGCGATCATCCGGAGGATTCATCACGTCTCTATTAGCATCCTTTGGGAGAATGATACTGGGACATGTATAATATGTTTGATCTCTTTGGAGACAGTTTTTGTAGCAGAAAATCCCTTCGGTGAAATCGATTTTGTAGGGAAAGAACTTGAGACAAAGATTACTTACCCTTTTCAATGGAAAAGCTGTCTTGATCTTTAAATTGATGGTTTAAAAATGACTGAATAAAACAAAAACTCGCTTCTAAATAAAGAAGCGAGTTTTTGTTTTACTCATTTGAAATGGTGGAGCATCGCACGCTTTATCCGAACAATTTTCTACACCCTCAAAGCCCTCCAAAGCCGTATTGACCATATCGAGGGTAAGCGTATTATTCTCACCTGTATAGTTGTATGTGACAACGATTTTATCATCGTAGACAAAAATTGAATTTACAAACACGTCCACAAGTTTCCTGCGATATTCCGGATCTTTAGCATCACCGCAACGCATTTGCTCTAAAAAAAAGATTACTTGTTTACGACTTACCGTGGGTTGTACAATGCTTTCTTCTGCGATGCCATTTTGCAGGCGGGCTTTTTCGTCCTCCAGTGCTTCCAGTCGATCTTTGGTGGACGGAGTGATAATACCCTGCTCTATGGCATCCAGCAAATTCTCAATTTTCGTAACTGTGTCGGAGAGCTGAACCTGCATAGTATGCAGAAGGGTGAGATCGTCTTCCCGCGCCTGATATTCCATGACCGCATCTGCGATTTCTGTGATTATTTTATCATCGAGTAACATGCGAATGGTTTCATCGATAATCAGGTTTTCTATCCAGTCCTTTGGGACTGGATTTTTTTTGCACAGGTGGTCGCGCTTCCGGCCGGCACAAGTATAATAGCGGTAAATCTCACCGCCCCTGCTGCGTCCGCTATCGCCGATCATGCCTTTTCCACATAGTCCGCAATAGATTTTGGGAGTCAGCAGATATTCTTCTTCGCCGCGCTTGCGCGCTCGAGCCTTTTTGCTTGTATCAAGTTTTTTCTGCACCCTGTCAAACGCCTCCTTTTCGATGATCGCAGGAATACCGCCTTCGACTTCATGACCATTATACGTATAGACGCCCACATATTTTCGATTTCGAAGAATCCTGCCAAAGCTGTTTTTCCCAAACGGCTTACCTTTTACTGTTTTAAGGCCCTGTGCGTTGAGGGAATCCTCGATTTCTTTATATGTCTTTCCGCTGTCATACATCTCAAAAATAAGACGCACTACGGCGGCCCCCGGAGGATCGATTTCAAATTTTCCGGACGGTCCCACCCGGTAGCCGGTGGGGATGATGCCGCCGTTAGACTTGCATTCCAGTGCATTGTCTTTCTGGCCGCGCCGGATATTCTCCGATAAGCTGGCGGAGTAGTATTCTGCTTGGCCTTCCAGGACGGATTCCAGTAAGATGCCTTCCGGCCCATCCGGGATGCTCTCGCGGGCATATACCACGCGGACGTTGTATTTTTTTAGCCGGGCTTTGTATATGGCGCTATCGTAACGGTTCCGCGCAAAGCGATCAACCTTCCAACAGATCGCATACTGCCATTTCCCGCGCGCGGAATCTTGCATGAGCCGCTGGAAGTCGGCGCGATTTTCTGCCTCTTTACCAGTCAGTTTACGGTCAATATAGACGTGAGTGACGATTACATTGTGTCGTGCGGCCCATTCCAGGTCTTCGCGGACTTGCCCCTCGATGGACTCGTCGCGCTGACTGTGTGACGAGTACCGGGCATAGATCGCTCCATAGGTTACGCCGGGGCCAGGCTTAACCGACTGGTTGTATTTTTGGTAATAATCCAACAGATCGCGGATTTTAGCATCCTTGGCCCCGGACTGGTCAAGCGTCTCCAAACTATGGATATACTGTGACAAGGTCATGACACGTTACCTACCGATTTGCAGTTGGCTTTTCAAAGCGTCTTGCAACACCTGCGAAAAGTTTACCCCTTTTTCCAGGGCAGCGGCGTTGAGCCACGCGGGAAGCGTAACCGTCCGATTCACCGATTTATTGACATTTGCAAGCCTGATTGATGGCATATAGACGTCTACCAAGACGGCACGCTCATTATCTGAGACGCGGACTTTTGAGAGCGGGGTCGGTTCCGGAATTTCTTCGTTATCCTCTTCTCGGCCAGCCATCACACATCCGAGTAGTTCCCGCGCGGAAAGCAACGCGTCATCGTCATCCACTCCGCTGGTTGCGCAATCCAAATCAGGGAAAACAACTGCGATTTCTTTGCCGGTATCGTACGTGAAGACAGCGGGATAAACGTAACGTTCGGGTTTTTTCATTGTCTATCTACCTCCTATATTATAGGGAAAGGGGCCGGGGCTATTTGAATTTTAGCCCCGACTGTCTTTCGATGCTTTGCAGCGTTTTGGGCGGTATGTCTTTGTCAGGATGTTTTACTGTTGTCCGCCCTTTTTTGGTTGGATGCTTGAACTGATAGTGGCTACCGCTTACATTAACTTGATACCATCCGTCCTTTTTGAGTGCTGCGATCACTTCGTGTGATGAATAAGATTTCATTTGCCATCCCCTCCTGACACTATTATAATAACACATATAATTATATTTG
>DBFXIC010000052.1:0-3961 GCA_048455095.1 Anaeromassilibacillus sp. | reverse complement strand
ATGCAGACGAGGCATTTGAGAAGGAATGGAGAATGGGACAGCATGATCGAGCAGGAGCACCAGCCCGTTACTTTGAGCGTTTATAATGAGCTGAAAAATAAAATTGTGAGCCTGGAGCTGATGCCCGGCCAGATCCTGATGGTTCAGCAGCTTTCCAAGGACTTCGGGATCAGCCGCACCCCTGTGCGGGAGGCGGTTGTGCGTCTGCGGGACGATGGCCTGGTGGAGGAAAGCGACGGCCGCAAGTTCCGTGTTTCTGAAATTACATGGCGGATGATTGACGATATCTATGAAACGCGCCAAGCGCTTGAGGGGCTGGTGGTTTCCCGGCTGGCCGAATCGCTTGTCCCCGAGCAGATCGAACGGCTGGACAGCCTGCTCGGGCAGATGCGCCAGGCCGTGGGGCAGGGCGACCTTGCGCGCTATTTCGAACTGGATGACGAGTTTCATGGCGCCTTGCTTCGGATACATGGTAACCGGGTGATCCTCTCCTGCATCGGGCGGATCAAGGATCAGCAGCAGCGCATCCGCTTTTTGACGGAGGGTGCGCGGGATCGGACCGAGGAGAGCCTTGCGGAACACGAGCGGATTCTTCAATGTCTGCACGCGCATGATGGCGCCGGAGCCAGCGAGCAGATGCGGCTGCATTTGCAGCTTGCGCGCGAGGATACAAAGAATCTTTTGATGACGCGGTACCCGCGTCCGATGGTCAAGGACTGAATTCCGTTCCGCCCCTGGGAAAGGCGGGACGCTTTTCTTATGAAAAAATGCATACATTTTTGTATTTAAAAATGGAGGGATGGATTTGCAGCACAGGATATTTGACTATGAGTCGTCAGAGCAGCTTTTGCACGACCGCCAGATCGCGGGCTTACAGCTCCCCTTTGCGCGGGAAACAGGCATTCTCAAAACGCCGCTCCGGTTGGGCCAAAGGCAGATCGAAAACCGTTTGGCCGCACAGCCTGTAGAGGGTTTTGACGCCCTGCCGGACGGTTCGCCGAGTGAAAAAAACATGGCAAGGTATCGGGCCTACGCCGCCGGGATGTCAGGAATGATCTGGCTGGAGTCTGTTTCCGTATGCGCGTCCGGGCGCTCTAATCCGTCGCAGCTCTGGCTGCGCAGGGAAAACGTGGACCGGTTTCGCTGCCTTGCCGACGAGATTCGTACGGCGGCCAATTCTTGGGGACGGCCCTATACGGTCGTCCAGCTCACTCATTCGGGAAGGTACAGCGGCCAGCACAGTGCCGCTGGACCGGAAAGCGCGTTTCACAATCCTCTCATCCCAAAGGAACATGAGCGGATTTTGACTGATGGGGAGCTTTCAAGCCTGGAGGACGATTATCTGCTCGCGGCACAGCTTGCGCAGGAGGCGGGGTTTGACGCGGTAGACGTGCGCGCCTGCCACGGCTATCTCATCAATGAGCTGCTGGCGGCGCGGGAACGGGAAGGCAGATATGGCGGCGGCTTTGAAAACCGGGCGCGCTTTCTGCTGGATGTAGTTGAAAAGATCCGTGCGCATACCGAAATTGAGGTTGCGGTCCGGCTCAACGTATACGACGCGCTTGCTTATCCCTATGGATTTGGCGTTTCCCAAAAGGGAGCCGCGATTCCGGACCTTGAGGAGCCGGTCCGGTTGGCCAAGCTGCTTTTTGAGCGCGGGGTGAGGCTTTTCAACATCACCTGTGGAATTGGGGCCTGTTCGCCGCAGGTGATCCGCCCGTCCGATACGGGGGGAGAAATCTATCGGACCGAGCATCCGCTTACAGGAGTCGACCGGATGCTGCGGCTGACCCGGCAGATCAAACAGGCTGTTCCGCAAGCGGCTGTTGTGGCTTCGGCGTTTACATGGCTGCGGGAGTTTGGCGCGAATGTGGCCGCGGGCGGCATCGAACAGGGGTGGTTCGATTTTGCGGGGTTCGGGCGCCAGCCGGTCTGTTATCCTGACTATGCGCGGGATATTCTGACAGGCGGCGGAATGAAACGGGAACGCTGCTGTACGACCTGCAACGGATGTATGGCATGGATTAAAAAAACCGGGAAGGCCATCCGCTGTGTGAAGGCGGAAACAGGCGGCCGGACAAAAGAAAGGGATGCAAAATGAAGCAATATCGCTGCGGGCTGATTGCCCGGGACATCCACAATTCGATTACCCCGTCGGTCTATGAGGTATACGCCCGGGACATTGGAATGGAGATTGATTTTTCGCTTTTCAACATTGAACCGGAGCAGTTGAAGGGGCAGGTGGATTTTTGCCGGGCGCATCTGGATGGATTTAATGTCACGATGCCCTATAAGCAGAAGCTGCTCGAATTCGTCGACGAAGCGGATGATTCGGCGCTGAAATGCGGATCGACCAATACCGTCCTTGTTCGGGAAGGCAGGCTGATCGCCTATAATACCGACGGATGGGGGCTGATGAAGGCGCTGGAGCTGTTCGGCGTCGCCATAGAGGGCAAGCGTGTGGTGATGCTTGGCGCTGGAGGGGTCGCGCTTTCGATCGCGTATCAGCTCGGCCTGCACGGGGTAAAGCAGGTCAGTGTGGTCAACCTCTTTTTGGACCAGGCCCAAAGCCTGTGCGAACGGTTTGGACAGCGTTTCGCTCCTGTGCCATACACCGCGGAGGATTTATGCCGCTGCTGTAGGGACGCGGATCTGTTTATCAATGCTTCCGTGGTGGGGCAGGTCGGATACGACGACTTTGTTTCTCTGGAATTTTTAAAAGAACTCAGGCCGGGCGCAGCGGTCTACGATGTGAATTACTCCAATCCGGACGCCCGGCTGGTGCCTGCGGCGCGTGCGCTCGGTTTGCCTGCATGGATCGGCAAGCCGATGAATGCCTGCCAGGGGGTACGTGCGTTTGAAATCTGGTTTGGAAGGACGCCGTCCGACCACTGTGTACGGGAGCTGATCGACCGCCTTCAAAGCGGCACAACTGTTTAGGGCTTATTTGAAAATAGAGAAAGGAAGGCTTGCTATGAAAAAGGTTGTTTTTGTATCCACCGTTGCGGGAATTATCCCCGGTATGAAGGAAGCTTTTGCCCGGCAATTTCCTGACGTGCAGCTCATCAATCTGCTGGACGACGGAATCATCCCGGAAATCACGGAAAACGGCGGAAAGCTCACCCCGGATATTATAAAGCGGGTCGCGGATTACGGCGTGACTGCTGAACGGTACGGCGCGTCCGCTGCGGTCTGCATGTGTACCACCATTGCGCCGGCGGTGGATGCGGCGCAGCCCGCGGTGGGTATTCCATACCTGAAAATTGATGGGCCGATGCTTGAAAGGGCCGCCACGATGGGGGATCGGATCGCGCTGCTGGTGACGGCTGAACTGACCTTCGGGCCTTCCACGCAGTCTGCCCGGAAGGCGGCGGAAAAGATGGGACGCGGGCAGGTTCAAATCGACACCATCCTTGTCGAGGGCGCATGGGCGGCGCTCAATCTGGAGGGGGACAAGGCGGCGCACGACCGGCTGATCGTGGAGAAGGCAAGAGAGGTTGCGGGCAGCTACGATGTGATCGTGCTCGAACAGGCCAGCATGGTGGACGCGGCTTCCGCGCTGGAGGATCTGGGGGTTCCGGTGCTGACGAGCGTGGAAATGGGGATCGCACAGCTCGCGCAATATCTGTAAACGGGAAATACTGAAAGGATTTGGATGTGATGAGATGAAGGTGACGGACGTTTCCGCAATGATCCTGCGATACCAATATGACAATGCGATCGCGGACGCTCAAAACTATTTTTATACCCGCAGCGCGGTGATCGTCAAGGTGAAAACAGACGAAGGGATCGAAGGAATTGGGGAGTCGGCCTGCTTCGGCGGGCCTGCCGAGACAACGAAATATGTGATTGAGCATGAGCTGGCCGATCTTGTCAGGGGGGAGGACCCGACCAATATCGAACGGATTTGGCGCAAGGTCAACGACCGCACCCGCCAGCACGGGCGGGGCGGGATCATCAC
>DBFXIC010000051.1:0-6420 GCA_048455095.1 Anaeromassilibacillus sp. | reverse complement strand
AGCAGGTTGTCAGCGCGTACCTCGATGGATTTACCAAAACGCCGATTCAAGCGTTGCTGCATGATCCGGTTAGCGTAGCGTGCATTCGCCGGCATCGGGCCAAAGTGGGCTTCCGTGTAGACTGTCTCGGCGATATGGGTGGTTTCCATCCCGGGCAGTGGAGCCATATGGAGGATTATTATCCGCAGAATGTCGTCAATTTCCATATGCAGGACGCGTGGAAGGAAGCCCCGGTCGTTTTTGAAGCGTGCTGGCACACCAACGATTGGTATCTGCAGGGCTGGGACATTGATTACATCATCGACGAAAGCCTGAAATGGCATATTTCCTCCTACAACGCAAAGGGTACGACCATTCCTCAGGCGTGGGAAAAAAGTATCGAGCGCTGGGTGCGGAAGATGGGTTACCGGTACGAGATCCACTCCTGCACGCTTCCCGAACAGACTCAGGCAGGCGGGACGATCGACTTTGAAATGCTCGTCAGCAATACCGGCGTCGCCCCGTGCTATCACAATTATTCCCCCATGCTCCGCTTTGCCGGAGAAAACGCCTCGTTCGATCTGCCGATTCAGGCAGATATCCGCCAATGGATGCCGGACGCAGATGTGCGTGTTGCGCAGCGGATGGCGGTTCCGGAGAATGCACCAAAGGGAACGTATCAGGTGAAGCTAGGTTTCCCGGTGCCCGGATATCTTGACAAGACGCTTCGCCTGGCCATTGGGGGACGCGACGCGGATGGCTTCTACCCGCTGTGCGCTGTGCGGGTTGTGTAAAGGAAGGAGAGATGCAGAATGACGGAGTTCGCGCGCCTTACGGCACAATTTGAGCTCTCCGGTTTCCCGGAGGGGTTGGATGCCCTGTATGACCAGTATGCGGTCGACTATCAGCCGCACGCGCTGATGCGCCGTGGGCTGATCGGCGAGCTGTGCGCCCGCTTTGACGCGGGCACGCAGAACGAGCGACGGCTGTTCGAAGCGTTGGACGAGATCGAGGGCAATCCAGAACTGCTGAAGCTGTCGAACTTTCTGGTGAACGATATGTGCGCGGCCAGGCACCGGCTGGACCTTGACGATTATCAGGCGATGGAGCCCAAAAAGGGCGTGGCGCACGCGGACCTCTTCTCCTGCCTGTTGCTGTTCGCCTGTATCGAGCCATCCATGCAACGCATGGAAAAGCTGGGGATGCCGTTGGAATGTTATGAGAAAACGCCGTTTTCCCCCGCGAGGCGCCAGCTAGAAAAAATGCGGGAGACCGGAGACGGGCGTGTGGCCGATTTCCCGTGGGATATGAATTTTTACACCTGCAGCCTGTTCCCGATGGGGCGCTTCAATTTCATCCCGTTCCGTTTGGATGACCCGATCCAGGTGTTCCGCAAGGGAAAAGAAACCGTGGCGTTCTTCACCGAACCGCGCAGAATCCGCCGCGACGGGATGCTGGACGGCGTAAATGGCCAGTATGACCCAGAAGCGTTTGATATCCGGTATGAGGAAAAGGACGGCGTCGTGACCGGCTGGCCAATCTGCCCGGCGGGAACTGTGGAGCCGCAGCCGCGCAGCATTGCTTTATCGGAATGGGAAATGGTGCTTCAGAAAGGCGATATTCTGATGGGCTTTCATATCCCGGGCGGAGCCGGATACGACCCGCAGCATCTGCGTGATGACTGTCTGGCGTGCTATGAATTCTTCCGGAAATGGTTCCCGGAGATTGAGATCAAAGGCTTTGGCAGCGAAAGCTGGTTGTATGATCCCCACCTCGCAATGCTTCTGGAAGGACGCGGCAACATTGCGATGATGCAGAGGCAGATGTACATTTACCCGATTGAAAGCGGCGATGGACAGGTGTGGCGCGAGCTATACCACGGCAAGCGCTCCCCGGATGAGATTGAGTTGAAAAGCCGTTTGCAGAAAGCGGCGGCGGCGTATATGGAAACAGGCGGGCGCTTCACACCATGTAGCATGTTTGTGCTGGCGCAGGACCTATCCCGCATAGAGCAGGAACCGCTTTACGCAGAAGAAAACGTTTATAAGGCCGTTTGGGAGCAGATGCGTCAGCCTCTATGTGTGCAGGAAGGAAATAAAACATGAATATCTATTCTTTAGAATATTTTGAACAGACGCTTCCTGTGGAAAAAATCCGCCCGCCTTATCGCAAGCCGTCCGCGGACGGTCCACGGCTGTCGGTGTGTGATGTGGAACAGTCAGCGTGGGACGGTGCTTCCGTTTCCGCGTCGGATGGAATGGTGCTGCTATCGCCGCGCCCCACGCGTAGCGAGGGATTGCGCGGCACGGAGATTTTCCTGCAACGGCTCGGGATGCAGACACAGGGCGGATGCCGCTGCGCGGGCGTTTTGCTGGACACGGATGCGGTGGATCCCGCTGAATTCTCCGTTTGGCGGCGCGCGTTTGACGGAGCGGTGCTGATCGCCCGAGCTGACCAGACGGAACAGATTGCAGCGTTGCGCATCGCGGGCCTGCCGTTTGGCCTGCTTCTGGATGCTCGCGCAGGCATCCTGCCTGTCCGCCGCCAGCTTGCGGAACAGGGATTGCAGTTTGTGTGGCAGTCCGCTCCGGTTTTCCTTTTGGCAAAAGGATGCCCCGACGGGGGCGCGGCGCTGAAACAGGCAATGGATGGCTGGCATGTGCTGGCCGCGGACGTTCCCGGCGCGGTTCCAGGCACACTTTTGGTGCGCAGGGTCACCTACCCGAAAGCGCTGTCCTCCGGCGGGGCGCTCCCTCTGCGCCTTTGGCTGCAGAATGTGGGCAATACGCCCGTTTACACGGCTTCGCAAATGCAGCTGCGCCTAAAAACACCGGAGGGATGTCTCCCGATATTGGTGCGGCTTGCGCCGCGCGTCTGGCCGGTGGGCGATACGGTGCACAACGAAATCACGCAGCTTCCGGGCGTTGCCCCGGGCTGCTATGAGTTGCAGTGCCGTGTGTGGAAGGAAAACGGCTGCGGCATTATTCCGCTCGGCAGTGAGAACGACGGAGACGGCTGGCTTTCCCTCGGTACGGCTGTGCTGGATGACACACCACGGCCAGAATTATATATCGTTTGGGATACTTATTATCCGGATGGATACTATCCGCTGGAGGATCCGAAGCTCCCGGGATGATGCGGAAGGCACGTTCTTTGCGCTGAGACAGGAAAGGAGAGAATAGAACGATGGCAAAAGCAAGACAAAAACGGGCCAAATCAGGAAGAAAAGAGGGAGTGTTGCGCGAGCTGAATACAAACAAAACGTTGTATTTGATGTGCCTGCCGGCGCTGTTGCTACTCTTCCTTCTGTGCTATTTGCCGTTTGGCGGAATTTGGATGGCTTTTACCGATTTTAACGCGCTGGACGGCGTATTCGGTAGTCCCTTCGTCGGCCTGCGGAACTTCAGCATCTTCTTCAAACAGCTCACCGCGTGGAACGTGGTAAAAAATACGCTCATCATCAATTTCTTCGGGATCATCCTCGGCCTGATCGTTCCGATTTCGCTCGCCATCTTCCTCAATGAAATGCGGCTTGGCATTTACAAGCGCGTGGTGCAGAGCGTCATGTTTTTTCCGTACTTCCTTTCGTGGGTTGTTGTGGGCGCGATTGTCTACGGTCTGCTCGCTACGGATGTCGGCGTGGTAAACAACGTGCTGAAATCAATGGACATGGAGCCGGTCCGCTGGTTTGCCGAGCCGAAATACTGGAAGACGATCCTCATCGCCGCAAACGTGTGGAAATGGAGCGGCTACAACAGCATTGTCTACCTTGCGGCGATTACGAATTTCGACCCAAACCTGTTTGAAGCGGCGCAGGTCGACGGGGCTTCCCGCTTCCAACAAATCCTGCACCTCACCATCCCCATGCTGAAGCCCACAGCAGTGGTGCTTACTCTTCTGAGCGTGGGCCGCATCTTCTACGGCGACTTCGGTATGGTATACGGCATTGTAGGGGAAAACCCGATCCTCGTGGACGCGGTAAACGTCATTGATACCTATGTGTACCGAAGCATGCGCAGCCTGGGCTTCTCCTATGGTACTGCGGTGGGCCTGATGCAGTCGGTTCTGGGCCTGATCCTTGTGACTCTGGCCAACCATGCGGCCAAAAAGATCAACGACGGAGAGGGGCTGTTCTGATGCGTATTAAGAAACGTACCGGGGACCGTATTTTCAAAATTGTAGCGGTTTTGTTCGTCACACTGTTTGCGCTTATCTGCCTGTATCCCCTTATGATGGTAGTTTCGGTTTCCTTCTCCAATGAAACCGAAGTACTTCTCAACGGATATTCCGTGTTCCCACAGGCGCCCACGCTGGACACCTACCGGTATATTTTTGTAAACAGCGGCGCGAAGATTGCCCGCAGCTACGCGGTGACGATTTTCATCACGGCGGTCGGCACAATCGGCTCGTTGCTTGTCACCAGTATGTGCGCGTTTGCGCTCTCTATCAAAAAGCTGCGCTACCGGAATGTCATTGCCTATCTGTGCAATTTCACGATCGTATTTTCCGCCGGGCTTGTCCCGTGGTACTTCATCTGCACCAATGTCCTGCACCTGAAAAACAGCGTGTGGTCGCTGATTATACCCAGCCTGTTCAGTGTTTGGAATATGTTCCTGATGCGGACCTATCTTTCCCAGGTTCCATATGCACTATATGAATCAGCGCTGATTGAGGGCGCGGGCTGGATGCGCATTTTCTGGCGCATCGCGGTGCCACTCTCCAAAACAGCGTTCCTGACCGTGGGCCTGATGTACGCGCTCACCTATTGGAACGACTGGTGGAACGCGCTGATGTTCATCGAAAAGAAAGAACTGTTTCCGCTACAGTATTTCCTATATGGCATTCTTTCCAATGTCAACGCCATCAGCTCCGGACGCGTTCCGGCTGGTGTCACAGGCACGCTCCAGCTTCCCGCGGAGACGGTGAAAATGGCTGTCACCATCATCACCATCGGCCCGATTATCTTCCTGTATCCCTTCATCCAGAAATATTTTGTAAGCGGCGTGATGAGCGGCGCGGTGAAGGAATGACCGCATGCGTCTGCCCCGTGCGGGGTGTATGACTTCGGTTGGGGGATCTTTTGGGGCAGAGCCCCCAAAGGTCTGTAAACATATACTAAAGAAAATGGAGGATGAACATGAAAAGAACAATCAGTCTGCTGCTTTGCTTCGTGATGGCATTGCTCCTTCTGGCTTCCTGCGGCCAGGACGGCGGCGCGGGAAGCAGTGCTCCGGCGACATCGGGCAACGGTGGAAACACGAGTTCCGGCAAGCCAGAGGAAATTACCATCTTGTACCCCGGCGAGGAGTCCGACCGCATGACGAGTTTCCTGAACGGCGAATTTGCCGAGCGGATGCTCGAGGATCTAAACATGAAAGTGAACGTCATTTTCGTGCCGTGGGATCAATACTGGGATAAGAAGGGCATTATGCTGGGTTCGCAGGAACCAATCGACCTGTACTGGGACGGCCTTGTGGATTTGGGCGAATTTGTGAATAAGAAAGAAGCCCAGCCGCTGGATGATCTGATTGAGCAGTATGGACAGGACATGCTAAAAGTCCTGCCCATGGAGCACATTCAGGGTGGCGCGATCGACGGCACAATCTACGGCATCCCCTCCGCGTACGCTTCCAGCTCCGCAATGTTCCAGCAGGTCTGCCTGCGGCAGGATCTGCTGACGGCTGTCGGCATGACGGAAATCTCCACGCCGGAAGATCTAAAAGAATTTGCGACACGCGCGATGGAGCAATTTCCCAACATTAAGGGCGCAGGTGACCCGATTCTGATGCCGCTCACCCGTTACTTCTCCGACCAGCCGGCGCATAACATCGCCAAGGGTTTCCTCGCGTTCTTCAATGAAGAGACCAAGGAAGTGTTCAGCTATTACGAAAGCGAAGCGTTCCAGAAAGTGGCGAAATTCAACCGTGAGATGACGCTGGCCGGGTTGTATCCGGACGAGATGACCACTAACTACAACGAGCGTGATTCCCGTGTTCAAAGCGGCAACTACCTGTGGGTAGAAGGCAGCTTAGGCAAGGAAACCGAGATTATTGACGCCGTGCGCGCCAATGCGCCCGACGCGGTGATGAAGAACTACCTCCTCGCCCCTGAAAAGCCGAAGTATATCACCGCAGCTGGCGGCGAGGTCATCTGCATCCCCTATTCCGCGCCCAACCCCTCCGGCGCAATGAAATGGCTGAACTGGTTGTATTCCAGCCAGGAGAACTATCTGTTCGCGCTCTATGGCGTGGAAGGCAAGGACTACGAGATTGTGAACGGCCGCATCAACCGCCTTATCACGGATGAGCTGTTCTACGAGTGGATGTTCCGCAACAAGAATTATCAGATGTTCCCCGTTGAAACAGATGAAGCCTATATCGAAGCCACCAAGACGTGGGATGACGATGCAATCCGCAGCCCGATTTTCGGCTTTGTTTATAG
>DBFXIC010000050.1:0-7558 GCA_048455095.1 Anaeromassilibacillus sp. | reverse complement strand
TCTACAGCCGGTAGCTTGACCAACACAGCGATGGTGAGCAGCGACACGCCTGACCCGAACCCGGACAACAACCGTTTCACAGTGGTTACGCCGGTGCTCTCCTCGGCTGACCTGTCCGTCCGCAAGACATCCTCTCCAAACCCAGTTCAGCCCGGTGAAATCCTGACCTATACGCTGACCGTCGCCAACGCTGGACCGGCCGATGCCCAAGACGTGGTATTGCAGGACAATGCACCCCCCAGCCTGACCAACTTGCAATATTCTGTAGACGGTGGCGCCAGCTTCCAGCCCTGGCCAGGTTCCTTAGCCCTGGGGACCCTGGCTGCCGGAAGCGTCCGCACCATCCTGCTCCGGGGGACGGTCGCTCTGTTGGCAAACGGCAGTATTATCAACACGGCGGTGGTGAGCAGTATTACGCCCGACCCGGATCCCGACAACAACACCTCTACGGATACAACTGACGTGCTTGGTGCTGCCTCGGCGGACATTGCCGTAACCAAGAGCGCCCAGTACGCTTCGGTTGTTCTAGGGCAGCTTTTGACCTACACGGTCACAGTCACCAATGGGGGGCCGGACGCTGCGAACGATGTAACGCTTTATGACGAGGTGCCGCTCGAGCTGTCCAGCCCTGAGTTCTCCGTGAACGGAGGCATGACCTGGAACGCCTGGTCAAATCCCTATCTCATAGGCCGGTTGGCCGCCGGGGAGAGCGTCACCATATTGATTCGTGGTACGGTATCCCCTGCAGCGTGTGGGACGATCTCCAATACGGCGGTAGCGGTAAGCAGCACGCCTGACCCCGATCCCAATAATAACACAGCGACTGTGGATACCCCGGTCGCGTTAAGCGGGGCAGATCTGTCCATTCAGAAAACCGCCTTCCCCAACCCTGTATGCCGTTGCCAATACGTCACGTTTACGTTGACCGTCTCCAACGCTGGTCCCGCGGCAGCGGAGCAGGTAGTGATTTCAGATGTACTGCCTATGGATTTGAGTAGGGCGGTCTATTCCGTGGACCAGGGGCGGACATGGAGAACCTGGTCCGGGTGCATGATGGTCGGCACCCTCGCCGCGGGTACTTCCACCTCTATTCTCGTGGCTGGATTCGTTGGCGCGTGTGCCAGAAGTTTGATCTGCAACACCGCCTGCGTGTCCTCCCTTACCGTCGACTCGAATCCTTCCAACAATGTGGCTTCAATTTCTGTGTGTGTAGGGGATAGTCCCTGCTGTCAAAATAAGAGATGTGATCGCAGCGGTAAATCGCATTGAGTTAAAAGTGAAAGGACTATCCCAACCAAGATGGTTGGGCAGTCCTTTTACATATATAAAAATTTTGAAGATCATCAGGAATTCCTGTTTGGCCTATCCCCTGCTGATATACCAGTAAAAGATTCATTGATCTTTTGAAAAGGAAAACCATGTAAAAATATTGGTATAAGCCCAAAGATTGTGGAAAGATACTTCCTAATTTGTATTTCTATGAGGGGTCAAGCAACTTCTACGGAACATATTTGTTCAGACGCAGATACACCGACTAGTCCATTTCTCCATAAATTGGTATGGACGATTGTCCAATTTAATTCATGGGGAGATTTTTATGAATATGTATCCAAATTCCGAATGTTGTCCTCAAAGCTTTAGACCAATCCCTCCGTGTCCAGTGCCGCCGTGCCCCGCGCCGTGCTGTTCTTGCCCCACTGGGCGGCCTGGCCCGACTGGTCCCCAAGGTCCTACCGGCCCTCAGGGTCCCCAGGGACCAGTTGGAGTTGGTGAAACCGTTACAGTCCACGCCACCGCCACAGGGGATCCTGGATCGTATGCGCAAGTAACTGACATTACTGGCGGCCCTAACCATGTTCTTGATTTTGTGATCCCAAGAGGTTATGATGGCCAGCAGGGAGCGCAAGGCCCTCAGGGCATTCCTGGTCCGCAGGGGTTGGCAGGAGTCACCGGTGCACAAGGTCCTCAAGGTCCTCAAGGCCCACAGGGCTTTCCCGGCCCGCAAGGCGCGACTGGTGCACAGGGACTTCAAGGTCCTGTGGGACCCGAGGGCCCTCAGGGAGCGCAAGGTGTTCCTGGCCCGCAGGGTGCTGTAGGCGCGACCGGCGCACAAGGACCCCAGGGCCCCATGGGTCCGGAAGGACCTACCGGCCCGCAAGGCGTTCAGGGTCCGACCGGTCCTCAGGGAGCTGCTGGTTTGGCAGGCGCCACAGGTGCAACCGGCGTGCAGGGGCCTGTTGGCCCGACGGGTGCCACCGGGTTGAATGGTGCCACGGGCGCCACAGGTGCAACTGGCGCACAGGGGCCTGTTGGCCCGACTGGCGCCACCGGGTTGAATGGCGCCACGGGCGCTACAGGTGCAACCGGCGTGCAGGGGCCTGTTGGCCCGACGGGCGCCACCGGATTGAATGGTGTAACGGGTGCCACAGGTGCAACTGGCGCACAGGGCCCCGTTGGCCCGACCGGAGCCACCGGAATGAACGGCGCAACGGGCGCTACAGGTGCAACTGGCGCACAGGGCCCTGTCGGCCCGACCGGCGCCACCGGAATAAATGGTGTAACGGGCGCTACAGGTGCAACCGGCGCGCAGGGCCCCGTCGGCCCCACCGGGCCAATCATAATAAGAAAATAGCTAAATACATGCTATACCAATAAAATAAGAACTTATCACTTTACCGGACAAGCTAAAAGAAACACGCGCCGAGGTTGCCAAGCTTCAGAAGAGTGGACGAGCCGGACGCCTTCGATTCACTTCGAGCCAAGTTGGCCCGAAACTCCTGCCGCCTGAAATAGGCGGCTTTTTTCATACCGATGACTCCGCCCCTACAACAACACACATTTTAAAGAGGTACTTTATGGAATTTTTTAAACGAAAGGAAAAGTACAATCCAGACGACATCAGCGGCAAATTCGCAAATGTCAATAGTAAATGCGAAAAAAATTGAAAATTTATTTTTATAACGCGTCAAGGCATTCGCGGAAACACATTTCAGAAGTCTTCCACCCTAATATTTCACGCGGATAGTTATTGATCCATTGTTCAAGGTTCTTTATTTCGGCGGTTGATACCTTCCCGAAGTCTGTTCCTTTCGGGTATCGCCGTCGTATCATTCTATTTTGATTTTCGTTTGAGCCTCGTTCAAAACTGCTATACGGGTGACAATAGAAAAAGCTCGTTCGCTTTCCTTTGCGGATCGCTGATTGTTCCAGCCTTTCCACATTTGAGAATTCCCCGCCGTTGTCAACGGTGATTGTTTTGAATACCTTTCGGAAGATAGCACCGAACCGCCGTTCTATACGGTCAAGTGCCTTTATGGTGCTTTCTTCCGTTCTATCCGGCATACGCTCTATAATTTCTTTCCGCGTCTTCCGCTCCGTCAGTACAAGAAGGGCTTTTTTTGAAGTCTGCTTCCCGCTGTAAACGGTATCCATTTCCCAATGCCCGAACACTTCGCGCCCCTCCACTTCGGCGGGGCGTTTTTCTATGCTCTTCCCGCGTGGGGCGCGTTTGGCTGTCTTCACTTTGCGATATTTCCGCTTTCGTTTTGCCTTCTCCGGCAAATCATTATTTGTCAGCATAAGAAACACGCCCTTTTCTATGTAGCCGTAAAAGGTGCTTGTGCAAATCGTTGTTTTGAATTCCCGCCCCTCTAAAGCAATGTCGGCAATGGCGGCGGCGGGGGATCGTCCTTCTTTAAGCACTTTTCTTTCCAGATATTCCGCAAGCTCGTAATCTCGGCCAATTTTCAGCGGCGCGCCTTTTGCCGAAAGGTTTTCACGGTATCGCCTGTGCGCTTCGTCCGGATTGTACCTTTCTTCTTCCGTCCAATCCGAATTACGGTGAACCATGCGGGCGCGTTTTACTTCGCGGTAAATAGTGCTGATATGCACATGAATTTCCGCGGCGATCTCTTTTGCCGAATGTCCGTTATTTAATAACGCTTCGATCTTGTAACGGTCTGCCTTTGTCAAATGACTAAAACAATGCCCCATGCTTCGCACCCCTATAAAAAACAAGGGACGGTTTCCCGCCCCTTGTGCCTGAAATTAACGCCTTCTTTTGTCGTATGTGTCCAGCCCTTCCAGCGTGGCCGGATCGGTGATAATTTCCCACAAGCTACATTCAAGGGCGTTGCATATTTTTAATAATGTTGTCAGTTTTGCCCCGTTAATATCGCGCGCGCCTCTTTCGTAATCTTGTAATATCCGCACGGAAATTCCCGCCGCCTCCGCAAGCTGTGATTGTGACATTCCCGCCGTTTGCCTTGCGTCCTGTAATTTCGCATTTCTGCATGTAGATTTATTGTTTTTCTCCACGGCCTGAACCTCCATTTGTAAAACCTTTCCTTTGATTTTACTATACGGCATTTGCCGTATAAAGTCAATAGCTATCAAAAAAATAATTGCGAAAATAGCAAAAGCGGCGGGAATTTCCCGCCGCTTCATTCGTTTTCATCGTCAAGAAGCCAAAGAGGGGACACGCCCAACACTTTAGCAAGCACTTTTAATTCGTAATCGGTAACAAACCGCGTTCCGATCTCAATTCTGGAAAGGCTGTCCCGCTCCATTGTCACGCCTTCTATTTTCAGTTTCGCGGCTAACGCCTCTTGCGTAAACCTATTCTTTTGCCGCGCTTCCCGCACTCTGTCGCCACATATATTTTTCCGTCCTTTATAGTCGTATATCTTCACCCACGATCACCCGCGCCCCTCTCGTTGTGCTAAACATCAGCACTTTTCTTGACTTTAACACAAAATTCTTGCATAATTGTGTTAAAGGTCAGAATGCAAAAAGTATTCTTCCCTTGTTGCCATAATTTAAGCACACGAAAGGAGCTATTCAAACTATGAAACAATCGTTTTTATCCTCTGCCTTGTCAATGTTTGGGCGTGGCAAGAAAGAAGAAAGGTGCGCGGCTGTGGACGCGGCAAAGGAAACAAAGGTCTATTTTGAAGAGGGCGGCACAAAGTATCACACGAACGCGCATTGTTCCGGAATGAGAAAACCGCAATATATCCCGCTTTCTGTCGCAAAGAAACGCGGCCTTTCCCCGTGTAAAAAATGCGCGCCGTACGGTGTCGCACCGACCGTCCGGCCAGCTCCCACCGCGCCGCCGTTCGTTTCTTCGACCGCAAGCGAAACAAAGCCCGCTTTTGAATTTCTTTCCGTGAAGGTTTCGGGCGTTACCTTCAAGAACGGGCGCAAAAGCCGTCAAGCCATCTTGCGAAAAATTCACTTCAAAGACGAACCTTTCGACAAGGGCACAATGGAATTGACCTTGCAACGGGAAGAATGGGAAGGCAAACCCGCTTTCGGTGTTTATGTCAACGGCGATCAAATCGGGAATATCCCCGCCGAATATGTTTCCTATGTGAACGACAATTTTTCCCGCCTCGACGGGATCGTAAACATAGAAGTTTACGGCGGCGGCGAAGGCCGGAACTACGGTGCGGAAATAACTTTGCGCTTCCGGAATGAGTAAACCCCGTAAAACGACAAAAAGCCCCCACGCCAGCCATTAAGCGGCCAGCGTGGGGGCTTCTCTATGTTCTATTACTCTTTCCATGTGCCGCCAAGTGCGGCGATCGTGTATCTATCCGCGCGCCCGTTGACAATCAAGCCTTTTGACGCTTGAAAACACCGCACGGCGTAAGCGGTCAACCTTCCGTATGTCCCATCGGCTCCGTTCACGCCGCAATGGTAATTCCGTTCGATCAAGGCGGTTTGCAACGCCTTCACATCGTCGCCGCGCATAAGGGGTTTTGTTACTTTCAGCACGCGGGCAACCTCGAAGGAAGCCGCCGCGGGCGGTGTCCGTTCCGGTTTTGCGCCGTCATGCTCCGGTTTTCCTGCCATCTGTTCCGGCACATTTGCGGTTTTCTCCACTTCTTCCTCCACACGATCCGGCGCGGCTTCCTTGTTCTGTTGGACGGGCGCGGCCTGCTCTTCGGCAACCTTTTTCTGTGTGCGCGTGGTTTTGTTCTCTGTATTCTTCTTCGTCGCGCGCTTGCGTGTGCCTGTGTTTTTTCTCTGTTCGCTCATGCGTAAAACCTCCCGTAATGAAATAAGCCCCCGCCGCCGCGGTTCAGCGGAAGCGGGGGCTTCGTGTATCAGGCGGGCGGCATGTGGCCGCCGCCTCCATCAAGCCGCGGACGGTAAAGGAGTAAACCCGCGTGCGGCGCAATGGCAATTAAGTATTCAGGGCTTCCGCGGTGTCGGTATGCGTCTGCGGAAGCGCAAAAACAGCGGCTTCGATCGCACCGTCAACAATCTTCTTCAAATCGTCGTCGATTTCAATTCCTGCCGCTTCGATAAACTGATATACAAGTTTTGTCGCTTCTTCCTTGCGCTGTCCCTCTTCAATTTTGCTTGTTTTGTAAAGCTGTTCGGCGGCCTCTGTTGCTTTCTGCGCCCACCCGATCACCTTGTCAATAACAGTGATAACGGGAACTTCGGGGAAGAACTCTTGCAGGGTATCGACCACATGATCCGCGGTGTCAAGAACGGTTGTCGTTCCTGTCAGAACGCCGGAAATATTGATCCCCTTCTTTACCAGATAGGGGATCAATACGATCAGCCCCACGAAAACGACCGCTACGACGGCCACAACCACAAGAACAATTACCATGTTATCCATTTTTCAAATCCTCGCTTTCTTTTTGTCGGTGTTTATATTTGTTACTCCTTTACAAGCGTGAGATCGGAAACGCGCACGGCGGCCACGGTCACGCCGCCGTAGGTGATAACGGCACGATCTCCGTTCAGCTCCGAAACGACATGATCGCGGCTATACACGAAAGAGGCCAGCCCGCCGCCTGTGTAGGTCTTCGCACCCTGCTTCACGCGCACGACGCTTCCTGCCTTGATTGTGCCGCCTGCGTCCGCTCCGGTGTCCGGCTCGTCCGGCTGAACGGGGGCGGCGTTGTCGTATTCGATATAGGGAAGTTTGCCGTGCTTCGTCCATGTTCGGGCGTTATACCCGCTCTTTGTCCCCATGTTTTTAACTGCCGTGATCTGCACATCGTTGTCAAAGGCGGGGGAACACTCCACGGCCAGCCCGCCGCCGATATAAACGCCGATATGCCCGCTACACCAAAGGGCTTCGCCAACCTCCACATTGGAAAAGTTGGTTGAAATGCCCTTGCATTTTGTAATCATGGTGTCCGCGCCAATGTCGGGAACGCCGTTCACGGCATAGGACGCGCCGCCGTAGGTTTTGGCCGCGTCGCCGTTCCAGCCCCACAAAATGCCTTTAATCAGGCACACGCAATCGAACCCGAAAACGGGCGGGTTCTGGTTTGCGGCGGCTTTAATCATCTGCGTTCGGGCGGCCTGCTTGTTGTATTCGTGGTTATTACAATACCGCGACACATTGCCACCTGTCAGGGGCGCACCAAAGCACCCCATGACATAAAGGGTTTTGTAATTCTGCGCAACTGCTTTCAGTTTCGCAACAAATTCACTTGCTTTCATAACTGCCATTGTTTTTCGCTCCTTCGCTATTATTCTTCGTGTGCGCGTTCCAGCGTGTCAATTCGCTTGTGCGCCTGCTTTGCGG
>DBFXIC010000049.1:0-5796 GCA_048455095.1 Anaeromassilibacillus sp. | reverse complement strand
ACCGCCTTCAAATTCCACCCGTCCCTCGGCTGTGTCCTCCACCGGAATATCCGGGTGCGTGCGGTTGGCCAGGCTGGCCTGTACGCCTGTCACCGGACGGCCGATGAACCAGCGCATCAGGTCCAGCGTATGGATGGCCTGGTCGATGATGACGCCGCCGCCCTCTTTATCCCAGGTGCCTTTCCAGTCGCTTTGGGAATAATATTCCGGTGAGCGGTCCCATGTCAGCAGCACGCGCGCCGCGCGCACCTCGCCCAAATCTCCGTTGTCCAGGCAACGGCGGATGAGCTGGGAACCCGCGTTATAGCGGTTCTGGAAAATGACGCCCAGCGTTCTGCCTGTGGCGGCCGCGGTGTCCAGCATACGGCGCGCGTCCGCCAGCGCAATGGCCATCGGCTTTTCTGTCAGCACATGGCAGCCGTGCTCCATGGCAAGGCACGCCAGCGGCGCATGCAGATAGTGCGGCGTGCAGATATGCACCACATCCGGCTTTTCCTGCTCCAGCATCACTTCAAAATCCGTATACGCCCGGCAGCCGAAGCGCTCCGCCGCAGCCCCGGCACGCTCGGGCTTCACATCGCACACCGCCGTGAGCACGGCGTGCGGGTCCCTGGAGACCGGTACGGCATGCATGGGGAATATCTTTCCGCAGCCTGCGATTACCGTTTTCAGTTTCCGTACTTCCATCACTTCGTCCCCTTTTGGCATCAGGCCGCCCCAAGGCAAGCTATTGCCTTGAAACAGCCTGATGGATGAGCGGGGCGCACCGGAGCGCATCCCGCCGTTTCTGTTTTTTTCTGCCGCTGCAGAAATTCAGGCCTCCCGCTCTTTCACGAAGCGCTCGAACCAGATGTACGCCACTTCCTTGCCCGGCTCCGCCGTCAGGGAATGGTCCAGCCCGGCGGGCACGAAGCTCCAGTCGCCCGCATGATGGGCCACGCTCTCGTTTTCCACCGTCAGCGTGAAATCGGCATTGTCCAGGCCGTAGTTCCACTGGTCCACCGCGGGATGGCCTTTTTCCACAGTGCCTTCTCCCACGGCTTTCACCACGCCCAGCAGATTGCGGCCTACCTCGCCGGAGTACAGCACCTGCCAGCTGCGGGTGTGGGGGCCCTTGCAGTCCTGCGTATACTCATGCGTCTCAGAGAAGGAACGGAAGATCGGCAGCGTTGTGTGGCACGCCGCATAATTTTTGTGGTCTCCCTCTGTCATATCCAGCACCAGGCACAGGAATTCCAGATCCTCGACGGCGTGAATGGTAAAATCGCCGTTGTCAAAATCCGGCACAAAGAAAGCCAGTTCGGTGATGTTGCGGGCGAACTTATCCGTGGTGACATAGCCCTTGCCGGCTGTAAAGCAGTACACTGCGGTCTTATCCGCATATTTTTCCGGCTGCACATCATGCCCGGCCTTCAAAAAGCATTTGTAGTTGTGGGCGCCGGGGAACGTTCCGGGCAGCATTTCCATGCGGGAAAATCCGTTTGCGTCATGCTGAGGCGCCATTTCTTCCTTTTTTACAATCGCGATAGACATTGTGTTTACCCTCTTTCTTGTTTTTCCGTGCCGGGTACGGCGTGTGCCGTCCCAAGCGGCGGTTTTTCCGTTTTGCGTCTGCGCCGGGCCTCTGCTTTACAGCCCGGCGTATATGGGCGAGACAAACGCCCACTGGCCGTTCTTCTGGGCAAATTCCGCATGATACACGTCCATGCCCCCGCTGCCCTCGTCCTCTGCCTCCAGCACCATTTCATAGGCGCTGTCCGGCACGGCGGCATGAATTTTTACCGTCTCGGAATGCCAGGGCTTCACGTGCCAGGTTACGCCGCCGTCCAAAAGCTGCGCGATGGACGCCGTGTGCGTACGGCCGTTTACCGTCACGTTTACCACAGTGTCCGGCCCGCCCTCTATCTCGGCAACGACGGCGTCCGTCTGGGGGTGCAGCGTGCTCTTGTTGCGCACGGTCTCGCACTGCCAGGCAAAGGCCTGCGTGTCCTGTTCCAGCACACGGTTGTCGATCTCGTTTACCTCGACAGGGCTTCCGTCGTGGTTTGTGGGCGAAAGCAGGCTGCGGCCCCGCAGGTACAGGTTCGCGCCGGCCAGCCGCCCGTCGGTTGTAATGCGCCCGGCCCAGCGCGTCAGCTCTTCGCTGTTTCCCCAGCCCATCTCCACCCGCAGCTTGTACGCACGGGCAGGCTTCGGGCGAAGCTGTTCGCCGCACAAAACCGCCAGCGGTCTGCAGTTTTTATAGATCACCAGCTTGTCGGCCCAGTATTCGCCCTTTACGGCGCAGCGCAGCTTTAGCAATATAGATATTGCAGAACTCTTCCAGGACCATATTGACGCGGACGGGCAGCCTGCCCTCGATGCCTTCACGCCGGGCCGTTGCCATAAGCCGTGTGAACATCAGTGAAAAAAACATGCTGGACAGGAACTCCATGCTAATGCGAGCGGAGCAAAAAAAGTAAGTATGCACACAACGACATACCGTTCGCCGATTTCAAAAAACAGCTTGAAAACTTGAAACAAAAGAATGAGCCCACATATAATCGCCAGCAACCATCCGGCGGAAAAGTCAAACAGACCTTCATCGAGTGACGCAATCACCACACTGTCTGGAAGTTTCATAAAGGCAATGATATTGCTTGTGAGATCCAGCCCGATTTGGCAAATCTGAGGGCTGGCCAGCAACAGAAAAGAAAAAAGCGCACTTTTGCAGAAAAGAAATTTTGGATCTTCCGCGTCAATGCCGATTCCGCTTACCATACTTCGGAGAGATTGAAACACCAGATTTCCCAATAATAAAGCCCAGCCAGTCCCAATAAAAATATGCTGCAGTTCAACCACAACAGGCGCATGCTCTTTAAAATAGGCAGTATCCATCCGAAATACATCCATCAACACATCGCCAATAAAAGATACACACTCTAAAATCAAGTCATACGCCCAGAGCAGAAGGCCTTTGACGAGCAATTCTAACATAATCTCTCCTTCCCGTTCTATGGCAAAATGCCTACAGGAGCGAATGAAAATCTAAATTTCCACTTAACTTCTGAGTTTCGCTTAAAACATAAAAAGCAGCGATTCTTAAGAATCAGCTGCTCATGTCTGAAAAAATATAATTGCGGCGTTTAAATTGTGATTTCACAATTTCGGTCATATGCATATAACCTCACTCGTAGAATTCACATTAAATCATGTATATAGGTTGCATGTGAATCTGTTTTTTTCTGCAAACAGCCGATTGGAGAAATCCAATCGGCTGTTTGGCATAATGATTTATTCTGTAATAATATAGTGTGTATTTCGTGCCCTTCCATTCTGCTCTAATAAATTGCCTCTCACCATTTTTCGGATAACTCTGGCAGCAGTAGAAGCGCTCACTTCAAGCAATCCAACTACATCATTTTTTGTAATCGAACCATAGGTTCTGACGTATTCCAATATTTTTTCTTCTTCATCACCTAACTTTTTTTCAATGCTGATGGTATGCTGTGTGCCCGATCTCGATGCAGTCCTGTTTTCTGTTTCGTGTTTTGCGTTAACATTAGGTAGTATAATCTTAAAGGTATTTTTTGTGGTTTCAATCGCAGGTTTCTCCTGTATGCCTTCGTATGCCTGCATGATTTTGCCCATTCCGGTACCATACGCCTCAATTAAGTGAAGTCTGTAAAACACATTCGCAAGATCCTGATTTCTGCATACGGAAATGCCGACCATAACATCTTCCAGATCAATTCCTGGCATCAACCCGCCAATAGACACAAACTCAATCCGGTCTGCATAAATACTGATCAAGGCGCTTGAACTAAAAGCATAATCACGATGGACAAGCAGATTTAGTAGTGCTTCTCTGACTGCGATTTCTGGATAGTCTCTAACATCAGTCCGATACAGCTTCTCTATGGTTGCACGGGTCTGATTACGGAAATCAATAAAATCATACACTTCATTCATCTGTTGCATCAACGAGCCATTAAACTCCCGGCGATCCTTAAAAATCGTTTGGTCTGTCCCTTGAAAGACTGCGACTTTGATAGTATGCACACATTGGTCAGACAGAAGCAGTGCTAAATTGCTGTAAAGTCCATCCTGATCAATCAATTTCAAAGTGCGCATTTGCTGCGGCCCAAATTCGGTTTTCCGCAGCGCAAATTCTTTTTGCGTTTCCTCAAACGTAAGGTCCTGATTTAAAGAACGCATGGCTTCAAAACGGTCCCCGTCCGTTTCTTTTATCATGCGTCGGATTGCTGTATCAGTCGCAGGAACCGAAGAATATCCCTGGCGGACATATACGCCTTCCGGGCGCATTCCTTTACTTGCAAGATAATAAGGGCGATCCGTTCCACGCTGAATAGCCACGGCAACAATATTTTTCCCATTTTCTACGATGGTTTCGTAGTGCAAAAACATTGTTACATCTGGTTTGATCGCATCCCGTACCATATTGCTGATCTGCAGAGAGACACTGTCTGTGTTATCCAATCCGACAACTGTGCCATCATCTCGGACCCCTATATACAGTTTGCCGCCATCACAATTTGCAAAAGCAATGATTTCCTTTTTTATATCGTCAACTACAACCTCTTTCAGTTCTACGGTTTCACTTTCCTGAAAAAGCATAATGCCATCTCCTTTGGATATGAATTAGTATGTTTATCATACCAAATCAAATCAATCGAGTCAATCTATTTGACTTGATTTTTGACACGATTGATTGGATAAATGACACGATCGGACGATTTAGATGAGGCTTTTGTCCTGGATATGGTATTGTAATATTATTGTGGACATTTTACCGACTTCTGTCGTTATTATGCTGCAGCAGCAGTACTGAAGTTCATTACGGCTCCAATGTCGCCAAGCCGGAGAACATGGGGGCAACGTATGCGATAAAAGCGCCGATACCGTTGATAATCGCCCATGCGATCCATATTCTTTTCAACCAGTCCCACGCTTGGTCAACTCTTTGCTGGCGCCCTCCCGAGAACTTACAGCCTAAAACAGCGACCGCACTCATCAACCCCGCAAGCAGCGTACTGATCCCCACGATCTTTTGATAGACGTCGGTAATAATCGAGCGTCCCACGGTCCAGATATCATCCACCGCAAAAGCAGACGGTGTACAGACAAAGGCCAGAACGACAATGCTCATTATCAGCACATAATATTGGGGCATTTTGCAACAGTGCCGATATACAATTTTTTTGATTCGTTGTAATGTCATTTGAACTCCTTTGAACTCCTTATAAAAATGGCCTCCCTATATACCGGGAGGCCATTCGATATAAAATCAGTTTCCGGTTTTGGGTAATTTTCCTTTTGGCACCGCATAGATAACCGTCACCCAGCAATCTTTGTCGATTACCCATTCGTCCCCACGTTCACCGCCGACATCCGTGCAGTTTTTAAAGCGATATTCATGCGGTAGATCGGGGTGTACCAAGCAGGTAATGTATGGATTTGTCACAGGTTCAAATCCGGGCTGAACGGTGCCGAAGTCAAAACGAATTTCCGTTATCGCTTCGCCAGCCTTTAATTTGACCGCAGAGGCAGAACAGTCGATGGTGTTGTTCGTGCTGGTCGAAAGTCTTTCCGCCAGAGCACGTTCCTCCGAAACGAGATTGGTTTTGTAGTAAATGGTGTATTTGAGTTCCTCATTCCACGTTCCCGTCGAGATGGTCCGCAGCGTCACCGCATCCGTAGGCAAAATGTCTCTCCAATAGAAGTTATCCAGCGGTACGTTTGATTCATTTCGAATATCAGAAAAATCGTACCGAATCGTATCGCCCGGCATCGCTT
>DBFXIC010000048.1:0-3102 GCA_048455095.1 Anaeromassilibacillus sp. | reverse complement strand
CCCGTTGAGGAAAAGATCAATTTCCCAAAAACACACCGGGCAGATAAATGCAAGCGCATCGCCCTCGTGGGGGATCGTCCGATTTCCACAGCAAGGGCATGCTGCATACCGTCCCGTTTTCTGCGTTTCCGAAGTCAATTGCTTACTTCTGCCCGATATGGGCAGCCACATGGATGTTTTTCGTTGCAAACCAGCCATCCTCCCAATGTATTTTTCCAGATTCAGGAAATGTACAATTTTTAATGGAATATCGCATAATCCTCCCTCTTCAAACCAATAATAAGATCGCAAAGGGGGTGAACACACATGAGCAGCAATTACAACAACAGCCAGAACAATTCCCAGAACAGCACTCAGAACAATTCTCAGAATCGTTCCAGCCAGAATAGCACCCAGACCAATTCTCAGAACCGTTCCAGCCAGAACAGCACCCAGAACAATTCTCAGAATCGTTCCAGCCAGAATAGCTCTCAGAACAGTTCTCAGAACAATTCCCAGAACCGTTCTAGCCAGAACAGCCAGAATTGCAAGAATAGCAGCAATCAGTGCAGCAACCAGAGAAATAGCCAGAACAGCCAGAACTAACATCCAGTTTTGACAACAGCTCATTGCTCCGCAGATACAGCCTGCCAGTCAGGATGCATCTGCGGGATGAGCGCAGGCTATACAGACAGGCGGCTTTGTTTTCACAAGGCCGCCTGTTTCTTTTTTGTTAAAAATAGAATCTAAGCGCATCCCTCTCCATGCACGCCCAAACATTCCTCCAAAAAATGCCATTGTTTCTAATTCTGGACATACAATGGAAATTTGCAGAAGAAATCTGGTATATATATCTTTCTTCGTAACCCTTTAATTAACTGTTACTTTTTTCCTGCGGAGAGCTCTTTCTTTTTCCGTTTTTCTTTTAAAATCTCGCGCAGCGGTTTATCATCGACTTTCACTTCGCGGAATCCTTCGCCCGTGATCTCGCCCGCCTCTCCGACGATGACAAATGCATTTGGATCCACAGAATGCACAATGTCATTTACCTTGCAAACCTCATAGCGGCGCACTGCGCAAAGCAACACTTCCCCCTCGCGACCGCTGTACATACCGCGGGATTTTAAAGCGGTGGCACCGCGGTCTAGGCCCATCAGAATTTTCTGAGCAATTTCTTCGTTTTTCTCCGACATAATGAACAGTACTTTTCCATTTCCCATATCCGTACCGTAGAGGATGGTATCGATCAGGCGCGTGGAGACAAAGATGGTAATCAATGCATACAGGGCGCTCTCAATACTTTGAAACGCGATGCCGGAAAAAACAATGATTAAAAAATCTACGCCGAGCATGAGCTTACCCATGGAAAGGTGGCGGAAATGCCGCCCAAGCAGGCGTGCAACCATATCCGTACCGCCCGTGGTACCGCCGCGTGTAAATACCAGTGCGAGTCCCACGCCCTCCAATACGCCGCCGAAGATTGCGGCGAGCATCTGATTTCCTTCATAGGGAGGAATGATGTATCCCATCAGATCAATTGCAACCGAAGAGAGCAGCGTAGCCACGAAGGTCTTTGCCACCAGCTTATAGCCGATCTCCACAATTGCCCAGATGAAGATTGGGATATTGATAATGAACGCTGTCGCGCCAATCGGCGTATGGAACAGATAGTTCAACACGATGGACAGGCCAGTCACACCACCGGAAGCAATGTGGTTCGGCGCAGTGAACATTTTGACTGAGACAGAATAAATCAAGCTGCCCACCACAAAAACCAGCAAATCTTTTGTAAGCTCCTTTGTCCGCTCCCGGGTCAATGGCGTCGTCATAAGCAGTCCTCCCTTCTCAGAAACGATCACACATTTTTTAATGCACTACAAAACGACATTAGAGGCTGGATGTGCCAAAGCTACTTTGTACCCAACTATTTCTATGCCTTTTGTGCCATCTCAAAATGTGAAACAAGTTCTTAAACCGATGGATGGTTTTTTCCATCCTCCTCCATTGCTGCGCAAGCCAATTGAAACAGCTCACGCAGCCGCTCGATTCTTCCTGATAGATAGACATATCCAAACAGCGCTTCAAACGCTGTAGCTGCATGATAATCCGCGATTTTGGCATTCTTGGGCACATGCCCAACGTGGGCATTCCGACCGCGATTGTACACGGCGGCCTCCTCATCTGTGAGCAGGGGCAGAATCCGCTTTGCCGCGGCAGACTGCGCGCCACAGCATACCTGCGCCACAGAGCGCTTGTGCAGGGAATTAACTGGGCAATTTCCCTGACAGACCAATTTTTCCCGCACAAAAAGTTCAAATACACCGTCCCCCACAAAAGCCAGTGTAAGGGGGCTGAGCTGGCGGGGATCGCAGTCCGCGTCAAATAACCGTTCCAAATGCATCACTCCACAAAGTCGAATTCAATTTCGTAAATGCTTACGGTATCGCCTTCCTGAATACCCGCTTCCCGCAGGGCGTCGATCACACCGGTCTGAATCAGGACGCGCTGGAAGTACTGCAGAGACTCGTAGTCGTCAAAATTGACGGAATTGATAACCTGCAGCAGCCATTCTCCTTCCACTATATAGACGTTATCCTGCCTGGTAATCTTAACCGCATTCTTCTCAAAGTCTTCCACCGGTTTCTGCGGCATCGGCTCCGGCTCATAGCGCTTGACCGGCGGCAACTTGCTCAACAATTCGGAGACCCGATTCAAAAGCGGGTCGACGTCGTAGCGGATGGCCGCCATGATCGGGAAAAACTCGTAGCCCTTCCCCTCCACATAATTTTTAAAGTCCTCGATCTGTTCTTCGGTGGCGAGGTCACACTTGTTGCCCGCCACAAGCATCGGACGTTCGGCAAGCTCCGGATTGAACTTTTTCAGCTCGGCATTGATGATCTCGAAATCCTGTTTCGGATCGCGCCCTTCGCTGCCGGAGATATCCACAATGTGCACCAGGAGGCGGCAGCGGTCCACATGGCGGAGGAACTGGTGCCCCAGGCCCACGCCTTCGCCTGCACCCTCGATCAGGCCGGGAATATCCGCCATCACGAAGGAGGTCCCATTCTTCATTCGCACCACGCCGAGCACGGGCGTGATGGTGGTGAAATGATAATTGGCGAT
>DBFXIC010000047.1:0-10682 GCA_048455095.1 Anaeromassilibacillus sp. | reverse complement strand
AACCGGTACGAGATTGCTCCCGAGGGATTTTAAGTCCCTTGCGTCTGCCAATTCCGCCACAGCGGCAAATCACGGAACAGGAAAAACAATCCGGAAAATATTATAGCATAGCATTCTTCCAAAAGCAACGGTTTTGTGTCGACCATAAGAGGGAATGTGGAAGGGAAAGATACGGGCATAGGGAGAAAAACGGATGCTTGCAAAGACGGAGGAAACATCGTGAAAAGGGCGGCCTGTCTCAAAACAGCCGCCCGGTATTTTTCCAGTCCCTTGTGGGCTTACTGCTCCTGAAATGCGCCGCGGAGCAGGCGGATTTCCGCCGCATAGCCGTCGAGGTCGTTTGGCGTTTCCAGCTCAAAGGGAAGCCCGCGCAGCTGTGGGTGGTTGATCACCCTGGTGAGGGCGGGGAGGCCGATATGCCCCTCTCCAATTTTCGCATGGCGGTCCTTGTGGCTGCCCAGTGGATTCAGGCTGTCGTTTAGGTGGATGGCGCGCAGGCGGTCCAGGCCGATGATTCGGTCAAAGGTTTCCAGAACGCCGTCCAAATCGTTTACAATGTCGTAGCCCGCGTCAAAGACATGGCAGGTGTCCAGACAAACGCCCATCTTGTCCGAAAGCTCCACACGGTCGAGAATCGCGCGCAGCTCTTCAAAGCTGCGTCCCACCTCACTGCCCTTTCCAGCCATCGTTTCCAAAAGCACGGTGGTGTGCAGATCGGGCCGGAGAATACGGTTGAGCCCCTCCGCGATCAATTGAATCCCGATTTCCGCACCCTGCTTGACATGGCTGCCCGGATGGAAATTGTAGAGGTTGCCGGGCAGATATTCCATGGTGGCGAGGTCCTCCGTCATGGCCTGCACGGCGAAATCCCGCAGGCCTTCGTCCGCGGAACAGAGATTGAGCGTGTACGGCGCGTGCGCCAGCAGCGTCGTAAACTGCTCGCGCTTTGCCAATGCGTTCAGCGCGGCGATGTCCTCCGGGTCGACCTTCTTGGCTTTGCTGCCGCGCGGGTTTCGTGTAAAATATTGAAAGGTGTTCGCCCCAATGGAAAGGGCTTCCTCGCCCATGTGGAGATACCCCTTGGATGAGGAAAGATGACACCCAATGTGTAACATATCGACGCCTCCAATCGGATGGAATTTGCTTTATTATATACCAATCTCCCGGAATGTTCCAGAGAAAACGGGAAAAAGCCACCGAAGCGCGCCGGTCGGCGGTTGTACAAGGAACATAAAAAGGGGCCCGGCTTTCCAAAGAAGCCGAGCCCCTCTGCGGGAAAATAAAAGCTGAACCAAATAATGGGATTACTTGATTTCAATGCGGCGGTTCGGCGCAGCGGCCGCCTGTTTTTTCGGCAGTGTCAATTCCAGAACACCGTTTTCGTATTTGGCCTGAATGCCAGCTGCGTCGATGGCGGAGATGTCAAAGCTGCGGCTCATGGAACCGAACCGTCTCTCCCTGCGGATATAGTTGCCGTTCTCCGATTTGTTTTCCTCGCTGTGCTCCGCGGAGATTGTAAGGCGGTCGCCGTCCATGTCGATGTGGATATCCTCCTTGTTGAAGCCCGGCAGATCGGCCCGGAGTAAATACTGGTTGCCCTGGTCGATGATGTCGGTGCTGCACGGCGCGATTTCCTGATCGGTATCTCCGCAGAACGCGCGGTTCATCTGGTCGAGGTAGTTGAAAAGGCTGTTGGCTCTGTGCTCAAATGGAATCAGATCAAACATGGTAAAACCCTCCGTTCAACATTGGTTTGGCATCCTGCAATGAACCGCGCCGGGAATCCCACTATTGGATTTCAATGCGGTGGTTTGCAGGGACTGTCTCCTGCTTCTTCGGCAGGTCCAGCTCCAGGACGCCGCTTTCAAATTTTGCCTGAATGTTGTCGGCGTCAATGGAAGAGATATCAAAGCTGCGGCTCATCGAACCGTAGCGTCTTTCCTTGCGGATAAAGTGGTTCTTTTCATCCTCGGTTTTCTTTTCCTCGGAATGCACGGCGGAGATCGTCAGCCGATCGCCCTCGACGTCAAGGTGAATGTCTTCTTTGTTAAAGCCCGGCAGATCGGCTTTCAGCACATAGCGGCCGTCCTCTTCAAGAATATCGGTCTTGCAGGGAGCAATATCTGCATTGCCGCCAAAAAAGGCGCGCTCCATATCGTCAAAATAGCGGAACAAATCGTTGTTGCGATGTTCAAAAGGAATCAGATCAAACATAAGTCATACCTCCTTGAAAGCGCTCATTCTGTTTGTGAAAAATATCTTGTAAATTGTGGTTCCTGCAAGAAAGTCGTTTGCAAGCAAACCACCTTCTTTCTCTTCGTTTGGCTCTCTTGCTTTCTACAATTATCAGAATACAGACCGGTTGTGAAAAAGGTTTTTCAAAATTGAGAACAAATTGTTAATTTTAGCACTCTAGTGAAAAGAGTGCTAAAATTAAGAGCGGATTTGCGGCGTAACGGGCCCAAACCGCAGAAATTCTGTGTATTAAAGACAGGCTGCGCGCGAAGAATGTGGAAATCCAAAATTTTTCTTGCAAAATGATAGCCAAACTTGGAAGAATGTATTATAATAAAATTAACGAAAAACTGTGTGTATTTTAACATTATGATAGAAACATTACGGGAGGTTTGGTATGAAGCGCGTTTTTTTGATGGTATTGGACAGTGTGGGCATTGGCGAAATGCCGGACGCCGCACAGTATGGCGATGAGGGGAGCAATACGCTGGCGGCTGCGTCCACCAGCCCGTTTTTCTCCATGCCGAATATGCAGTCCCTGGGCCTGTTTAATATTGACGGCGTCGATTGCCGCCCTGCTGTGGATCAACCGGCTGCGGCGTTCGCCCGCATGACGGAGGTCTCTAAGGGGAAGGATACCACCATCGGCCATTGGGAAATTGCGGGCATTGCATCTCCGAAACCGCTTCCGACCTATCCAGATGGGTTCCCCCAGGCGCTTTTGGAGGAGTTCAGCCGCCGCACGGGTCGGAAGGTGCTGTGCAACAAGCCGTACTCCGGTACGGAGGTCATCAAGGACTACGGCAAGGAGCATGTGGAGACCGGCGCGCTGATCGTCTATACCTCCGCCGACAGCGTGTTCCAGATCGCTGCGCACGAGAGCGTGGTGCCGGTGGAAGAGCTTTACCGCTATTGCCAGATCGCCCGTGATATGCTGACGGGCGAGCACAGCGTGGGGCGTGTAATTGCGAGGCCGTTCACCGGCGAATATCCCGATTATACGCGCACAAAGAACCGCCATGACTTTTCGCTTTTGCCACCCGAAATAACCATGCTCGATCAGCTCTCTGAAAAGGGCTTCGATGTGATCTCCGTCGGCAAGATTTTTGATATTTTTGCGGGTAAGGGCATCACGGAATCCATCCGCACCGGCGGCAACGACGAGGGTATTGCGCAGACCATCAAATTGACAAAACGCGATTTCAACGGCCTCTGCTTTATCAACCTGGTGGACTTCGATATGCTGTACGGCCACCGGAACGATGTGGAGGGCTATGCAAAGGGCCTCACAACGGTGGACAAAGCGATCCCGGAGATCCTGGCCGGGCTGCGGGAGGACGACTTGCTGATGATCACCGCCGACCACGGCTGCGACCCGATCACGCCGTCCACAGACCATTCGCGCGAGTACACCCCTTGGGTAATCGTTGGGCCGAAGGTGAAGGCGGGCGCAAACCTGGGGACCCTGCCGACCTTTGCCGACATCGGCGCGACCATCCTCGACTACTTCGGCGTAGAGCAGAAGATCACGGGGACCTCGCGTCTGAAGGAAATTTTAAACTGATTGCTGGAATTTAGGGCGGTGCTGCTGTTCATAACACATCATTTCACTTACAGCGCCGCTATTTTCAATTATATCACACGGCCTGCCATCTTGGATTTGCCGGTCGTTCCAACCGGCTGCACTGAAGAAAAGGAACTGCTGTTGTGTTTGGATGCAGTTTTCCAAAATGTGGACAGGCTGTACAGAACAGGAGAATGAAAAATGGCTGCAACACCGACGCCGCACAACGCGGCAAAACCCGGCGATATTGCCAAGACCGTCCTGATGCCGGGCGACCCGCTCCGCGCGAAATTCATCGCGGAGACGTATTTGGAAAATCCGGTCTGCTTTAACACCGTGCGTAATATGCTCGGCTACACGGGTACGTATCAGGGGAAGCGCGTTACTGTGATGGGCAGCGGCATGGGGATGCCGTCCATCGGTATTTATTCCTATGAGCTCTATCATTTTTATGATGTGGACAATATCATCCGCATCGGTTCCGCCGGCGGTATCGCGGACAATGTCCATGTGCGCGACATTGTGGTTGGGATCGGCGCGTGCACGGATTCCAATTACGGTGCGCAGTACCACCTGCCGGGCGCATTCGCTCCCATCGGGGATTTTAACCTTGCCCAGAAGGCGGTACAATATGCACAGGCCCATAACATCAAGACTGTCGTCGGCAACGTCCTCTCCTCGGATACCTTCTATGGGGACGACCCGGACGCGCTTCCTGCATGGAAGAAGATGGGCGTGTTAGCGGTGGAGATGGAATCCGCGGCGCTGTATATGAACGCGGCGCGCGCTGGGAAAAAGGCGCTCTGCCTGCTCACCATTTCGGACTGCCCCTTTACAGGGGAATCCCTTTCCGCAGAGGAACGGCAGACGAGCTTTCGCGAGATGATGGAAATTGCGCTCGCGATTGCGGAATAATTGCAGGATTTCAGATCGGGTCCAACGCCGTTTTTTCTTGTTATATTAATGAGGAAGAGCGGCGAAGATCATAAATCAAAGAAAGTCTAGGAGGAAATTTCGATGAAGAAACTTTTGGCTCTCCTGCTGGCCGGCGTAATGGCGATTTCCGCCACCGCGTGCGGTTCCGGCAACAATCCCAGCAGCAACCCCGAAGACGCTACCCAGCCGTCCAGCGCAACAGACGAAAATAAGGGCGAGGAGCCCACGCCCGCGGGTGGTTTCAAAATTCGCATGGTTACGGATACCGGCGGCGTCAACGACCAGTCCTTCAATCAGTCCGCTTGGGAAGGCCTGCAGAAGCTGAAGGAAGAGCAGGGCGCAGACGTCAACTACATCGAATCCAAGCAGGAAGCGGATTACGCAACCAACCTCGATAAGGCTGCTGACGACGAGGCAGGCCTGATTTGGGGTGTCGGTTTTGCAATGGCGGACGCCATCGGCATTGCGGCAAAAGCAAACCCGGATATCCAGTATGCCATCATCGACAACGGCTATGACGAGGCTACCATGCCTTCCAACGTGGCGGGCGTGATGTTCCGTGCGCAGGAGCCGTCCTTTGTGGTCGGCTACATCGCTGCCAAGACCACGCAGACCGGCAAGGTCGGCTTTGTCGGCGGCGTAACCAGCGACATCATCGACCAGTTCCAGTATGGCTATCAGGCGGGCGTTGATTATGCCTCCAAAGAGCTCGGCAAAGAGATCACCGTGGACGTGCAGTATGCGGAGAGCTTTACCGATGCCTCCAAGGGCAAGGCGATTGCCTCCAAGATGTTCTCCGATGGCTGCGACATCGTGTTCCATGCGGCCGGCGGCGTCGGCGTGGGCGTCATTGAAGCGGCCAAGGACGCCGGCAAATATGCCATCGGCGTTGACCGCGACCAGGCCTACCTTGCTCCGGAAAATGTGCTGACCTCCGCAATGAAGCTCGTCAACAGCGCGGTAGAAGCGGTTTCCAAGGAAGTCATGAGCGGCAAGGAGATTGGCGGACAGACTTACACCTATGGTCTTACCGAGAATGCAGTCGGCATCCCAGAGGAGCATTCTCTGATGGGCGACGACACCTACAATGCGGCACTCGCCGTGGAAGACAAGATCAAGAGCGGCGAGATCGTTCCGCCGGCAAATGCGGACGAGTATGCGCAGTTCGGCAAATAATCAGCACTTGATGCGGGATGATTCTCGGTTTTGAGAATCTCCCTTTGCAGGCGGGGCGTCTTTTTGGGGCGCCCCGTTTTCTGTAAAAGGAAAAAATAGGCGGGAGGTTTGTAAGGATGGAGGTCAGCAAGGAGTATGCGGTGCAAATGCACGGCATCACCAAATTGTTTGGCAGCTTTTGCGCGCTGGACCATGTGGACCTGGATGTGAAGAGAGGGACCATCCACTCTTTGCTGGGGGAGAACGGCGCGGGAAAGAGCACGCTGATGAATGTGCTCTATGGCCTTTATCAGGCTGACGCGGGGGAAATCTACTTAAACGGCGAGCGGGTCAACATCAAGAACCCGACCACCGCAATCGAGCATGGAATCGGCATGGTGCATCAGCATTTCATGCTGGTGGATAATTTTACGGTTACACAGAACATCATTTTAGGGAATGAGACCGCCAATCGGTTTGGCATTTTAGACATGAAAAAAGCGCGCAGGAACGTGCAGGAGATCGTCGAGAAATACGGTCTGGAGGTCGATCCAGACGCAAAGATCGAGGATATTTCCGTCGGCATGCAGCAGCGCGTGGAGATATTAAAAGCGCTCTACCGCGGCGCGGATCTGTTGATCCTGGACGAGCCGACGGCGGTGCTGACGCCGCAGGAGATCGAGGATCTGATCGGCATCATGCATAATCTCATCGCGGACGGCAAGACGATCATCATCATCACCCATAAGCTCAAGGAGATCAAAGAGAGCTCCGATGTGTGCACCATCATTCGCCGCGGCAAGTATATCGACACTGTTGCGGTCAAAGATGTGGACGAGGAAGAGCTCGCCACAAAGATGGTCGGCCATGCGGTACGGCTGGTGGTGGAAAAGACACCCGCCGAGCCGGGCGAGGTGGTGTTTGCCATCGACCATCTGACGGTCAAGGACGAGCGTGGATTGGAGGCGGTAAAGGACCTGTCCCTGCAGGTGCGCAAGGGTGAGATCGTCGGTATCGCGGGCATCGACGGCAACGGCCAGAAGGAGCTGGTGGAGGCGATTACCTGTCTGGCAAAGTGCGAGAGCGGCGCCATCAGGATCAATGGCCAGGAAGTGCAGAACACCTCGCCGCGCAATGTGGTGGATCACAAGATCTCCACCATTCACGAGGACCGGCAGAAACGCGGCCTGGTGATGAACTTCACGGTCGCGGAGAACGCCGTGCTGGAAAAGTACCGCACGGAGCCGTTTCGCAGGCGCGGTATGCTGAATAACAGCGAAATCCTGGCGTTTACCAACGGGCTAATCAAGGACTACGACGTCCGTCCCGAGGACTGTGCGCAGCATCTGGCGCGCGGGCTTTCCGGCGGCAACCAGCAGAAGATCATCATCGCGCGCGAGGTGGCAAACGAGCCGGATTTGTTGATCGCGGTGCAGCCGACGCGCGGCCTGGACGTGGGCGCAATCGAATACGTGCATAAGACCCTGATCCGCGAACGCGACAAAGGCAGAGCGATTCTCCTGATCTCCCTGGAGCTCGACGAGGTGATGAACGTCTCCGATACCATCGCCGTCATCTACAGCGGCAGGATTGTGGACACGTTTAAACAGGGAGAAGTGGACGAAAAGACCATCGGACTATTAATGGCTGGAGGGAAGCAACATGCAAAAAACAGTTAAGATTCTAAAAAAGCCTATCACCTCCACCATCATCGCCATCGTGTGTGGCTTTCTGGTGGCGTCGGTCGTGCTGGCCGTGGCCGGATACAACCCGGCAGAGGCGTTTGGGGCCCTGTTCAGCGGTATTTTTTCCAGGCCGAAGTACATTTCCAACGTGATCATCAAGGCAACGCCTATCACGTTGACAGCCCTCAGCGTGGCCTTTGCGTATAAGGTGGGCATGTTCAATATCGGCGCGGAAGGCCAGTACATCGTGGCGGCGGTGGCTTCCACCATCGTAGGCTATGTGTTCAACCTGCCGGCGATTTTGCAGGTGCCGCTGGTCGTGTTGACCGGCATGGTGGCGGGCGCGCTCTACGGTGGAATTGTGGGCGTTTTAAAGGCGAAGTTCGGCATCCATGAGGTGCTCACCAGTATCATGCTCAACTGGGTGGCGCTGTACCTCTCCAACTTCGTGGTGCAGAGCAACACGTTCCATCAGCCGAATACGACCGCGACCTATCCGGTAAATCCCTCCAGCTACACCATGCTGCTCCCGAACTGGAAAGCTTCGGACGAGGGAATCGCTTTCCTCAAGCAGCATAAGTGGCTCTCCGAGGTGATGCTCAAGACGGACATCAATTTTGGCTTTATCGTCGCCATCGTGGCGGCGCTGTTCATCTGGTTCCTGCTGTACCGTTCCACCAAGGGATTTGAGTTCCGTGCGGTAGGTGCAAACCGCGACGCTGCTGAATTTGCGGGGATCAATGTCACCCGCAATATCACGCAGGCGATGCTGATTGCGGGTGCGCTTTCGGGTTTGGCAGCGGCGATGATGATCACCGGCACCAACCCGCACCGTATTTCCACCCTGGCGGCCTTTGAAAACAACGGCTTCAACGGCCTGTCCGTGGCATTTATCGCGGGCAGTTCGCCCATCGGGTGCATCTTTGCAGGCCTGCTCTTCGGCGGCCTACTCTACGGCGGCCAGTCCATTCAGGCGGACATCGGTGCGCCGACGGAGATCATCAACATCATGATCGGCACCATCGTGTTCTTTGTGGCGCTCACTAGAATCGTGCCGATCCTGGCGGATAAGTTGGAAAAGAGAGGTGCTGGACATGCTAAATGATATTTCTTTGCTCATCGGCATCACCCTGATGTATTCCGCCCCTCTGATCTTCGGTGCACTGGGCGGTGTGATCTCGGAGCGTTCCGGCGTGGTCAACCTCGGGATTGAGGGTATGATGACCGTGGGCGCTTTTGTGGGCGCGGCGGTCGGCTACTACTCCGGCAACCCGTGGCTGGGCCTGTTGGCGGCCGGCGCAGCGGGCGGCGGCATCGCCCTGCTGCACGCGGTGGCGTCCATCACCTTCAAGGCGGATCAGACGATCTCCGGTATCGCACTGAATCTAATCGGTCCGGGCCTGGCGCTCTTTTTGTGCCGTATCTTTTTTGACGGCGCGACTATGACGCAACCGGTCACCAACAAGTTGCCGAAGCTCTTCGGCGATTCCGCGCTCAGCGGCGCGGCGCAGAATCTCAATGTGGACGTGACAGTCCTGTTGGCGCTAGTCTGCATGCTGATCATGTGGTTCATCCTCTATCGGACGAAATGGGGCCTGCGGGTACGCGCGGTCGGCGAGCATCCGGCGGCGGCGGACACTTTGGGCATCAATGTGTCTGTGACGCGGTATGTGTGCGTTATCCTCTCCGGTGTGCTGGCGGGCTTTGGCGGCGCGTCCATGACGTTGGCCGTCATTCCACAGTTTACACCGGTCGCCATCAGCGGCCAGGGATTTATCGCACTGGCAGCGGTGATCTTCGGCAAATGGACGCCGCACGGCGCCTACGGCGCGTGCCTGCTGTTTGGCTTTGCGCAGGCACTCACGGTGTTCCTCGGTGGAGGGAAGGCACCGGTTCCGTCGGAGATTTTGGCCATGCTGCCGTATATCCTGACCATTCTGGTGCTGATCTTCTTCGTCGGCCGTTCGGTGGCTCCGAAGGCGGATGGCGAACCCTATGAAAAAGGCGCGCGATAAAGGGAACATTTTCCGGAAGATTGAGCAATATATTTGATAGAAAGAAAAGGGCGAATCAAAATGGATTATCAAACAATTTTAAGCATGGTCGATCACACGCTGCTTACACAGACCGCCACCTGGGCGGAGATTCGGCAGATTTGCGACGATGCAATGCAGTATGGAACTGCTTCCGTTTGTATCCCTGCAAGCTATATAAAACGGGCGAAGGAATATATGGGAGACCGCATGGCGGTGTGTACGGTGATCGGATTCCCCAATGGGTACTCCACCACAGCCAGCAAAGTGTTTGAAACAAAAGATGCAATTGCAAATGGTGCGGATGAGATCGACATGGTGGTCAACATCGGCTATATCAAGGACGGCCTGTATGATTTGCAGCTCGATGAGATCAGGCAAATCAAGGCTGCCTGCGGCGACCGGATTCTGAAGGTCATCATCGAGACCTGCCTTTTGACAGAGGAGGAAAAAATCCGCATGTGCCAGATTGTGACGGAGTCCGGCGCGGATTTTATCAAGACCTCCACGGGTTTTTCCACAGCGGGCGCGACCTTTGCAGATGTGGAGCTGTTCCGGAAACATGTGGGGCCGCAGGTGCGCATCAAGGCGGCAGGCGGCATCTCTTCAATGGACGATGCACAGCATTTCATTGAGTTGGGTGCATCCCGTTTGGGAACCAGCCGCATTATCAAGCTGATCAAAAATGAAGAGGCGCACGGCTATTGAGCGATGCGCGAAATGGATTGACAGGAACGACCGGGCCGCCGCCGTGCAGTTGCATCGCGGCGGCCCCTGTCTTCTCAGGAAAGAGGTATATTTCATGGATGATAAAGAGCTGGTTCGCCTTGCTTTGGAAGCACGGGAGCGGGCCTATGTGCCGTACTCAAAATTTCAGGTAGGCGCGGCGTTGTTGACGGAAGAGGGGACAATCTATCAGGGCTGTAACATCGAGTGCGCTGCCTATTCCCCGACAAACTGCGCGGAGCGGACGGCTTTTTTTAAGGCAATCAGCGAGGGCGAGCACGCATTTGCCGCGATTGCCATTGCGGGCGGTCCCGCCGGTGCACCGGTCAGACATCTTTGTCCACCCTG
>DBFXIC010000046.1:0-4890 GCA_048455095.1 Anaeromassilibacillus sp. | reverse complement strand
AACTCACTCTGCTCACCCGCAGCGGAAAAGGACCTGAGGGTGCGGAGCTGCTCACTTGCGATATTAACGACGCGGATCGGGCGGCAACACTTTTAAAGGAACGCTCCTTTGACGTCGTTGCAGATTTTGTGGCGTTCCGTCCAGAACAGGTAGAGCGCGATATTCAGCTTTTCCAGGGAAGAACAGAACAATACATTTATATCAGTTCTGCATCGGCTTATCAAAAACCGTTGAGACATCCCATCATCACGGAGAGTACGCCATTGTGCAATCCTTACTGGCAGTATTCGCGCGACAAAATTGCGTGCGAAAATCTTTTGATGGCAGCATACCGCGCCGAGGCATTTCCCGTCACTATTGTACGTCCCAGCCACACATACGGTAATTACAGCGTGCCGGTCTCCATTCATGGAAAAAATGGAAGCTGGCAGGTGCTTGCACGTATGCTGGAGGGAAAGCCTGTCATCGTGCATGGAGACGGACTCTCTCTCTGGACCTTTACGCACAACACGGATTTCGCCAAGGGATTTTACGGCCTCATGGGAAATCCTCATGCGATCGGCGAGGCAATCCATATCACCAGCGATGAAACGCTCACCTGGAACGCCGCCTTTGCTGCCATCGGCCGGGCATTGGGCGTAGAGCCTATCCTGCAGCATATCTCCTCCGACCTTTTGTCAGCCTTTCGTCCGGAGCTTTTGGGCACACTCCTGGGAGATAAAGCAAATTCTGTCATCTTTGACAATTCCAAACTAAAACGCCTGGTTCCGGATTTCTGTGCCACTGTACGTTTTGATGAAGGTGTGCGGCGTACGGTAGAATACGTGCTCACGCATCCGGAATGTCAAAAAACCGATCCGGAATTCGACGCATGGTGCGACCGTGTTGTGAAAGCGTATTCCTCCTGTATCCTGCAATTCTAAACTGATAAAAATGGCGTTCCGGTACAGATTGAACTGCGGCGGAACGCCATTTTTTCATATTGCCATCTTTGCTTGCACCATCGCCTGCAAAAAGCATTGATAGAATCTTCTGTTTGATCCCCAAATGTCTCAGATTTACAAACAAAACCAACGGAGCTTTATCTATTCGAGCTCTTTATTTATTACATGTTGACAGGCCTTATAGAGGCTCTTTTCTGTTCTGAACGACGCTGTCTCCTTTTGGCTGCGGCGCGTGCCGCAGCTTTTTCCAGCTCTACGACAGCCAACGGAACAAGGGCCAAGGCCGCCACAATCAGCCACTGTTGTGGTGCGAGTGCCACCGTCTTAAAGACGCGGGCCAGCGGCGGAATGACAATTACGCTCAACTGCAGGGCAATGCAGGCGATCGCAGCCATCACCAGTTTCTTATTTTTGAACAAGCCTGCACGAAACACAGATTGCGAAGAACGCATATTAAAAGTGTGGACTACTTGTGAAAAGCTGAGCACTGCAAAGGCCATCGTCCGTCCAATCATGGGAACCGCCGGGTCAATATCAAAAAAGATACGTCCAACGCTGTAGGCCAGCAAGGATAACGAGCCGATTAAACACCCTTCTACAATTATGTTGTAACCCATTCCTCCGCCGAAAATACTCTGCGTAGGCTTAACTGGTTTGCGTTCCATGATATCCGGATCAATCGGCTCCACGCCGAGTGCCAGGGCGGGCAAAGAATCCGTCACCAGGTTGACCCAAAGTAGTTGAATGGCCAATAGCGGTGTCGGTAGCCGTAAAAGGAAGCTGACAAACACTGTTAAAATTTCACCGATGTTGCAGGAAAGTAAAAAATGAACGGTTTTTTTGATATTCTCAAAAATCCCGCGTCCTTCTCGTACAGCGGAGACAATGGTTGCAAAGTTGTCGTCGGCTAAAATCATATCTGCCGCCGCTTTTGCCACATCTGTTCCCGATTGTCCCATCGCACAACCAATATCTGCCGTCTTTAAGGCGGGGGCATCGTTCACTCCATCCCCCGTCATAGCGACCACCTCGCCGCGCGCCTGGAACGCCTGCACAATGCGCACCTTATGTTCCGGTGAAACACGCGCAAATACTGTATATCGGTAAATATCGCGCGCCAGATCCTGTTGGCTGGTGCGGTTGAGTTCTTCTCCGGTCATCACTGCGGCGCCGGGTATTAGAATGCCAAGGTCCTTTGCAATGGCTGCTGCCGTCGCAGCATGATCACCTGTGATCATCACCGGACGGATTCCCGCTTTGCGGCAAAGCGCCACCGCTTCCTTTGCCTCTGGACGAGGCGGATCAATCATGCCGATCAGCCCGCAAAAAATCAGGTTCTTCTCCAAATCCGCACGATCCCGCGGCAAAGCGGAAATATCTTTATAGGCAACCCCCAATACCCGCAGCGCGCGGCGCGCCATTGCATCATTCTGCGTGGCGGCGGATCGGCTAGAACAGTGGGACAAGAGGACATCCGGCGCACCTTTGGAAATCACCCGGTACTTGCCTCCGCCCAACTGGTGTACAGTGGTCATCATTTTGCGCTCGGATGAAAAGGGGATCTCTGTCACACGGGGATACAGAGCGTCAAGTTTCGACTTTGGCACAGGTGACGCATGTACCAGAGCAGCTTCTGTTGGATCCCCGTGTATCACGCCGCCCGATACCGTGCAATTGTTACACAAAACTGCCAGTTTCAGTAGATTCTGCCCCTCGGACGAATCCATGCGCAGCTTTCCGGAGGAGGAAGCAAGTTCTACAACGGTCATCTTGTTTTGCGTCAATGTGCCGGTCTTATCCGAACAAATTACACTGGCACTGCCGAGCGTTTCAACAGCAGGCATCCGGCGCACAATGCCCCGCTTGGCTGCCATACGGCGAACGCCGATTGCCAGCACAATTGTCACCACCGCGGGGAGCCCTTCCGGGATGGCTGCCACTGCCAAACTGATAGAAATTAGGAACATTTCCAGAGGTTGCACATGTTGAAATAGGCCCATAACAAAAATCACTGCACAGATAATAAGCGCACCGATTCCAAGCCAACGCCCTGTCTGTTCCAATTTCCTCTGTAAAGGCGTTTGCGGGGATTCCTGAGAGGAAATCATGTGCGCAATGCGCCCGACCTCCGTCTGCATGGCGGTCGAAGTTACGATACCTGCACCGTGTCCAGAGGTAATGGAACTGGTGGCAAATAACAGATTCCGGCGGTCTCCCAAAGGTGTCCCTGCGGGATGCGTTCCGTCCGCCCGTTTTTCCACAGGAAGACTTTCCCCAGTCAAAGCGCTCTCTTCGGCCTTGAGGTCGTGCGCCTCTGTTAGACGCAAATCTGCTGGGACCAGGTCACCCGCTTTTAGAACAACCAAATCGCCGGGCACTACTTCCGATGCAGCAACATCGCGTTCCACACCATCCCGCACCACACGGGCATGCGGGCTGCTCATCTTTTTTAGCGCTTCAATCGCTTTTTCCGCGCGGCTTTCCTGTACCAATCCCGTAATAGCGTTGATCACTACGATTGCCAAAATAATGATTGCATCGATGTAATCGTCATCCTTCTGCAAATAGGATGTCATAAAAGAAATCCCTGCTGCAATCAAGAGAACGATCACCATAAAGTCGGAAAACTGCGCTAAAAAGCGCCGCAGAAGACTTTTCTTCTTCGGCGGTTCCAACTCATTCTTCCCGTATTCCTTCAACCGGTTCTTTGCTTCACGGACAGAGAGCCCGTTGCGCGCACTGGTACTCAACCGTTTTTCACATTCTGCTTTTGTTAAGCATTGCCATTCCAATCCCAGTCCCTCCTATCGCCGCCAGGCGGCGGGCGTCTTTTCTTTGCCTTCTTCTGCCATTATATGAGGGGCTTGCACAAACTATTATTCTTCTGTCCAGCATGTTTTCTGTTTAAAATATCTGCTAGAAATGATTCATTTATGTTATAATAACCTCACGCCGTAAGCGAAAGCCAACGTCGCAAAGGCTCGTTGCCTTCCGACGGCTGAGAGAACATTGAAATAGGAGCCTTGCTACTGGCTTTTTTATACTGCAACCGGTTTACCTGCTTTCCTGCTTAGCACCATTTCACGTTATAATAACCTCACGCCGTAAGCGAAAGCCAACGTCGAAAAGGCTCGTTGCCTTCCGACGGCTGAGAGAACATTAGAATCGGAACCTTGCCATTGGCTTTTTCATGCTATAGCCGGTTTATCCGGGTTGTCTCTTAAGCCATGCATGTTATAATCATTATATTGTGACAGACTTTTGCATTGTGTAACCGGTTAAGCCTTTCTATACATTTTGCTTGGGTTGTATGCTATAATACCTTCATGCATCCATAGAACCCGTATCCATATCTGTTCGGCATCTCCAAACGGTTTCAAGAGCGATGCAACAATCCTTTTAAAGAGCTTTTAAAACCGACTTGTTTTAATTCTATTTCTCATGAAACGGAGGAACTTTTTTTGGACGTTTCTATCATGAATTTTGTACAGCAAAATCTGCACAATCGTTTTACGGATACCATATTCCCCATCATCACCATGTTGGGAGAAAACGGGTTTATCTGGCTCTTCTTAATCTTGATTCTGTTAATTTCTAAAAAGCATAGACGCTGCGGCGCTATGCTGCTCATATCACTGGCATTGACGTTCTTTTTGGGAGAGATTGTATTGAAGCCCATCATTGCACGTCCTCGTCCTTTTATGGACCATCCCGGCGTTCCACTTTTGATTCCGCCGCCCAACGGATTCTCCTGCCCCTCCAATCACGCTTCCTCTTCTTTTTCTGTCGCGACAATGCTTCTTTTTTATCACAAAAAGGCAGGGATTGCTTCACTGATTTTGGCTTCCCTGATTGCATTCAGCCGTGTATTTTTATTCGTACACTATCCGTCGGATGTTCTCGCAGGCGCCCTGCTAGGAATACTTTGTTCTGTAGCCTTATATAC
>DBFXIC010000045.1:0-3972 GCA_048455095.1 Anaeromassilibacillus sp. | reverse complement strand
ATGTGCTGCCCTCAATCAGATATACACAATAGTAAGGCGTTTGCTCGGTGTTGATGCCCAGTTCAGCCAAATGGTGCTTGGAATTGTGGCCGCCATCTACGAGATGATCAACAAGCAGACTTTCCATTTGGTCGGCTTGTTCACTGATTTTTGTGTTTTTCTCACTGATAGAGTTGCGGATGACATCAAACTCACTTCCGCCGGATTTCTCATTGGGTTCCATTTCCTTGACGAGCAATCGCACCGGCTTGTAGGCAAGAAAGACCGCCAGCAGGGTCAGAATCAGCAAAAACGGAATGGTCGTAAACCACAGGAACTGCATTGTTGAGTAAAAAGCGGTAAGGCTGTCACGCAAGGAATCAGAGGTGACGCGAATCTCATAGGTCAGTGGGAACGTGTCGCTGTCGCTTGTATACACACCTGTGGTGCTTGTTGACGCGGGCGTGTCCAGTAGCGAAAGCAAAATTTTTCCCGTATCGCGGCTTTTTATATAGAAATCAATACCGCTGTTCAAAGATACCACAGATTCCAGTTGGTCGTTGTTCTGAACACTGACCGGGAAGAAAACTAAAACCGGGTCAGAGCTACGGCCCATCTTAGTGCAATAGCCCACAAGCAATCGTCCGTCCAAGCTGTCCTCCGTATTGGTGGTTGCAAACAGCGTAATGGAGGGAGCGTAACTGTCCTGTGCGAAAAAGGCGGGGTCAACATTGGACATACCGGCAGTGTTTGCAACGTAGTTTTGCAGTGTTTGGCAGTCGTTACGAGTAATTACACGGTCAAGTCCATAATAGTACACACAGACATCGGGCATACCATATTTGGCGACCAAGGCGCGCAGTTCGTTGACAGCCTCGTAGTACCAGTATGGATTGGAGCTGAAAGTGGACGAGCCTTTCCAAAAGGCGCTTGTGGGGTGTTTGCTTTCCACACTGATCGTTGACACGTTGCTTTCTTGTTGCTTCAACTCGTTAAAAACGGCGGAAGCAAAATATTCAAGAAGTTTGGCGTAGTAAGTTTCATTGCTACGTTCAATTTCCTTGAAGCAGCGTGACCATGACAGAGAAGCAACGACGGCCACCGGCAAAAACAGGCAGAGCAGCAGGGTTGCAGCTAAACGATAAAAGTATTTATACCGTTTCATCGGGATGTTCCTTTATCCACTGAATCAATTCGCGGCACAGGCACAAATAGGTACCGACAGCGTAATCGTTCGTATATTCTTTTTTAACAGGACCCGGCTTCAGTGCCACAATTTGCACCCAGCCGATGCGGCCGGACGGCTCGACAGCTTCACGGTTCAGTGCCTCAAAGCCGCGAACAGCAGCCTGCAAATGCTCTTTGCCAAGTAAGCCCAAATTTACACCAATAAGAAGCCCCAGTACATTCAAAGCGGTGCCGGAAGTTTCCGGCATGGGGAATTCTTCCGGATCTAACAGGCTTGTGCGCCAAAAGCCGTCCTCGCTTTGGCAGCGGCAAATAGCATTTGCCATCGGGACAAAAACCTTTCTGTATTCCTCGTAATAGGAATCATCAACAGGCAGAGTCCGCAGGGTTCGGGCAAGACCTGCCAATACCCAGCCGTTGCCGCGCGCCCAAAATACTTTTTTACCGCTTTGGGTGCGTGCCTTTTCGGGTAGAAAATCTTCGTCACGGAACCAAAGATGCTCTTCTTCGTCATAGCAACGGCGCTCTACCTTGGAATTCATAAACAGCTTATAGGCTTTATCCAATAGACGGCGGTCTTTCAAGTATAAACCTGCGCGGTTATAGAAGTTCAGTGCCATGTACATGGTGTCAACCCACCACCAGTAATCGTTGGCGGGATCTGTAGCAGTGAAGACCAGTGTTTCTTTCATCGGGGCCCAGTCACCGGGCACATGGTACTTAACCAGCAGATCCATATAGGTCTCGCCGCAGCTGATATTGTCGGCGTTGGTAGTGTTACGTCCAGCATTGTTGTAGAAATTCCAGTGGTTCTCGTTAGCCCAATCCACAGCGCACTGCAGATAAGACGGGTCTTGCAGGACCTCATAGGCGGCCATATTGCCCAGGTAATAGGCGGCACGCTCCCAGCTGCAGTTTCCGGGGATCGGCGTTTCACAAAGCCAGTAGTCGTTTACTTTCTTCATCATAGCTTTGATTTCGGGAATGGCATTCATCGTACTTCCTCACTTCCTTATATCACAGTTACAGTCTGATGCGTACCCATGCGGCCAGCTTATCAGCTTCGCCCCAGCTTTTTCCGGCAGAGGCATAGTCCACTAAAGTCAGCGGTGTACCATCCTGCTTCGTAAGCTGCACAGTGGCAAAGCGACTCGTCTGTCGGGGGAGGACGGTGTGTAGCGGTGTGCCGTTTTTGTCGCACTGCAAAAAGGTGGGCTGCGCTGCATCCCAGCCCATGCACTGCTGTGCAGCCAATGTAACGGGGCCGCGTTGTACGGCAATATGGTTTCTGGTCTCAGGGGACTCGGTGTCGTACAAAGGTAGCGTGTAATCATACTTCCACGCAATATTTGTCATTAAAATATCGTGGCCGTATGGAATGGGACGCAGGAAACGAACGCTCATATCAAAGATGACTTGGATGGTATCGCCTGTCTTCCACATGCGATTAATCGTGACATAACCGGGCTGGGCAGGAATTTTTTCGTTATTGACGGAGAGAAGCGTACCATTGCTCCAAGTAGGAACACGCAGCTTTAAGGAAAACTGTGTAGGTTCTGCAGGGTTAACGGTGATTCGCACCGTGCCATCTGCGGGGTATGCCGTGGAAATAGATAGCGCTCCTCCATCAATGGGCCGGTTTCTTCTTTTGCCTGACGCACTGTGGAATGATCCAAGAATTCATGGGTGCAACCGCAGGAACCAATGACGGTGAAGTCGGTTTCCAGTATACGATCTGTAAAATTTAACGCAGCCTTTTTGCACTTTTCATCCCCAGTTACGCGGTATAGTTCCAACAATCCTTCAAAGCAGGAGATCATTTCATAGGCTTTTGTGACAGGATATTGATAAGGCATCAGCTCATCCTGCAAGGCCAGTATGAACAGGTCGCAGATGGAACTGCCGCCAGACTTAGCAATGTCTGTGGCAAAATCGATGTATTCTTTCTTATCTGTAAGACGATAGAGGCGAACGATTGCTTCCAGTATAGAGCAGGAATTCAATCCACGGTATAAATCGGAGGTATCTGTTCTTTGCGCGTAAGACCCCGGAGCAACTCAAAAATATGTTGCTCGCAAATACAAACAATGACTTGACAACGCATCCGCGCCTTTTCGCAAATGCGGATGATTTTGAAGTGCTGCGCAGTGAAGTGCAGACCAATAGCTATAAGTCTGAGTGGTATTCGGATATTCAGCGTCGTGCAGACAATTTGCTCACACAGGAACCGCTGACGTATGTAATTTCTAACGGACGGCTACTGGATGTTGCAAACTCAGCGCTGACCCGCATGGAAATTTTGGGCATGAGTTGGCAAATCACCCGTGAACAGAAATATGCGGACAGGCTCATTCAAGAGTTGGATGCTATCAGTCAGTTTGCAGATTGGCATCCGGAGCATACGTTGGATACGGGTACAATGGCTATGGCCGCAGCCATTGGTTATGACTGGGGCTATGATGGAATGACGGCGGAGCAACGCACGACCTTTGCAGACCGCTTGTACAATGTTGGACTGAAAACTGCCCGTGCCGCCTACTACGGAACAGCGGATTTCCCGACATGGTGGACAAACACCGAGACGAACTGGGGCGGCGTGGTCAATGCTGGTTTTATGAATCTGGCGATTGCTATTGCAGAAAAAGACCCTGACTATGCAATGGACAGGCCATCCATACGCTGGACCTGATGCGCTGGTTCATCGGCCGTCCGGTGACAGGCGTACAGGCCAGCCTGGCCAACCGCACGCACCCGGATATTCCGGTGGAGGACACAGCCGAGGGACGGGTGGAATTTGAAGGCGGT
>DBFXIC010000044.1:0-4460 GCA_048455095.1 Anaeromassilibacillus sp. | reverse complement strand
GGATGAAAACGAGGGTTTTTCTAATCTGGTGTTGGATAAAACCCTTGCGAAATTTGCTCTGGAGCCGCGCGACGCGGCCCTTGCGTCCGCTATTTTTTACGGCGTGCTGGAACGCCGTCTGACGTTGGACTATTATATCGGACAGTTTGCCAGCACTCCAGTGAGGAAGATGACTCCGCAGGTGCGGGAAATCCTCCGGATCGGCGCATATCAGATTCTGTACCTTGAAAAAATCCCATCGAGCGCCGCAGTAAACGTTGCAGTGGAGTTGGCAAAACAAAATAAGGCTGTAAAGGCCTCGGGCTTTATCAATGCGGTGCTGCGCAACCTGGTTCGAAATTTGCAAAAGCTGTGTTTGCCGGAAGAACATGCAGATCCACTGCGGTATCTCAGCTTGAAATACTCGTGTCCAGAATGGCTGATTTCCCTGTGGCAAAGGGCTTACGGGCCGCGGTGTACCGCCCTTTTACTTGAATCCTTGTCGGAACACCCACCCATGTATGTGCGGTTGAATAATACCAGAGGAGATGAGGAATACTTACTGCGTCGGCTGATGGAAGAAAATGTAAAGGCGAAAGCCATTACGTGGATTCCCGGTGCAGCAAAGCTGGAAACGACGGGTTCCGTCTCGTCTCTGGCCTCTTTTCAAGAGGGACTGTTCCATGTGCAGGATCTGTCCTCCCAATTGTGCGCCGCGTTGCTGGAAGCACAGCCGGGCGAGCGTGTGATCGACGTCTGTTCCGCACCGGGCGGCAAAGCATTTACCATTGCGGAGCGGATGAACGGGACGGGCGAGGTGCTTGCGTTCGATCAATATAAAGGAAAGGTCAATCTGATCCGTCAGGGTGCACGCCGGTTGGGGCTTGGAAACATTCACGCGGACTTGCGCGACGCGCTAAAACCGAGGGAAACTCTGGGGCCAGCCGACCGCGTTCTTTGTGACGCGCCGTGCTCGGGTTTGGGGATCATCCGCCGAAAGCCGGAAATTCGATATAAATCGCCGTCCGCCCTTGACAGTTTGCCGGATTTGCAGTACCGTATTCTGAGTAAATCCTCCGAATTGGTAAAAAACGGGGGCATTTTGGTGTATTCCACCTGTACTTTAAATCCGGAAGAAAATGGAGCGATTGCGCGACGTTTTTTACAGGAACATCCGGACTTTCTGCCGAGGCGGCTCCCCCTGCCGCAGGGCGTGACCCATGCAGTCGAAGAACCGGAAAACGAGCTCACGCTGATGCCGCATGTTCACGGGACGGACGGCTTCTTCGTCGCCTCGTTCCGGCGGCAATGATGCTGGACGGAATACAAAGATTAAACGAATAAGGGAATATATCATCCGGCAAAGCGGGGGCCGGCCCGGCATGCTGGATGACTGGGAGAGTGTAAATTGGCTTTACAGGATATAAAATCGATGACGCTGGAAGAGCTGCGCGCGGACTTTGCCGCGCAGGGGCAGCCGGCCTTCCACGCGTTACAGGTCTACCGGTGGCTGCACCGGGGTGTGCACTCGTTTGACGAGATGTCGGATCAATCAAAGGCGTTTCGCCAGACGCTTGCCGGGCGCTATTACATAGCTGCGGCGGAAATCGAACAGCGCCTGGTTTCCAAGCTGGACGGCACAGCCAAATACTTGCTGCGTTTGCCGGACGGGGAGCATGTGGAGTGCGTGCTGATGGAGTACCACCACGGCTATTCCATCTGTATTTCCAGCCAGGTCGGCTGCAAGATGAACTGCTCCTTCTGCGCCACGGGAAAAAGCGGTTTTTCCCGCAATTTAACGGCCTCTGAAATGTTGTCGCAGATTCAGACGGTTCAACAGGACCGTGGAATCCGCATCTCCAATGTGGTGCTGATGGGTATGGGGGAGCCGCTGGATAATTATGAAAACGTGCTCCGCTTTTTGGAGCTGGTCTCCTCGAATGAGGGCATGAACATTGGGATGCGGCATATCTCGCTTTCCACTTGCGGGATTGTGGATAAAATTTACGATTTAGCTCAGCGGAAGCTGCAATTGACGCTCTCCGTTTCCCTACATGCACCAAATGATGAAATTCGTTCGCAGACCATGCCGGTCAACAACCGCTGGGGAGTAGACGAGCTTTTGACTGCTTGCCGCGATTATGCGGAGGCGACGGGAAGGCGCATATCCTTTGAATACGCCATGATCAGCGGAGTGAATGATACCGCCGCATGCGCCAAGGAACTGGCGGGCAGGCTGCACGGCATGCTCTGCCATGTGAACCTGATCCCTGTCAATGAGGTCAAGGGAAATCAGTACCGCAAGAGCACCGGCGAACAGATTCAGAAATTTATCCGGATCCTTTCGGAGAAGGGGATCACCGCAACCGTGCGAAGGACGCTCGGTTCGGACATCAATGCTTCCTGCGGGCAACTGCGGCGCAGGTATCAGGAGGAGGTGGCCAATGTTGCAGATCTACATGAAAACTGATATTGGCCTTGTACGCCATTCCAATCAGGATGCGGTAAAGGCGGGCGTGCTCTCCGGAAATACAGCGTGGGCGGTTGTGTGCGACGGCATGGGCGGCGCAAACGGCGGTAATATTGCCAGTACGCTCGCCGTAGATTTGATTTCGGAACAGATCCTCAGCTCCGGGAGCGAACATATCACGGACCAGTCAATCAAAAATCTGATGATCTCCGCCATCTATAATGCAAACGTGGCGATCTACGACCGCGCGGCGGAGGACGAGATGCTGGTGGGAATGGGCACTACAGTGGTTGCGGCTATTGTCTCCGGTGGAGTGGCGCATATCGCCCACGCGGGGGACAGCCGGGCTTACCTGCTCACGCGGGACGGCCTGCGCCAGTTGACCACGGACCATTCAATGGTACAGGAGCTGGTGAAAAGCGGCGATCTGACCACCCAGCAGGCCAAGCGCCATCCGCAGAAAAATATCATTACCCGCGCGCTGGGCGTGGAATCCGGCATTGAAATCGACTATTGTGAATGGAATTTCTCCGGCGATGATCTATTGCTCCTCTGTACGGACGGGTTGACCAACTACGTGGAAGAGGATCAGATTGAGCGGCTCGCCAGGGAATTGGAAGCCCGGCTTCTGCCGGACCGTCTAATCGCCCTCGCAAAGAGTGGCGGCGGCGGAGACAATGTCACGGTCGCCGTGATCCGACACTAACGGTATTGGAGTTGATGTTTCATGGATAAGTATACAGGTAAAAGGCTTGATGGGCGCTATGAGATTCATGAGTTGGTCGGTGTGGGGGGCATGGCGTATGTATATCGCGCCTATGACAATATCGACGACCGGACGGTCGCCATCAAAATCTTGAAGGATGAATTCCTCGGAAATCAGGATTTTATCCGCCGCTTTAAAAATGAATCCAAGGCGATTGCGGTACTTTCCCACCCCAATATTGTAAAGGTGTACGACGTCAGCTTCGGCGATCGCATCCAGTATATTGTGGAGGAATTCATTGACGGTATCACGCTCAAGGAGTATTTGGACCAGCAGCGTGAGCTCAAATGGAAAGAAGCGGTCCATTTCACCCTACAGATTCTGCGGGCGCTGCATCATGCGCACAGCAAGGGCATTGTCCATCGGGACATTAAGCCGCAAAATATCATGCTTCTACAGGATGGAACCATCAAGGTCACGGATTTCGGGATTGCGCGCTTCTCCCACAGTGAGACGCGCACCATGACCGACAAGGCGATCGGCTCTGTGCACTACATTGCGCCGGAACAGGCGCGCGGTGAAGTGGCCGACGAGCGCGCCGACATCTATTCCGTGGGTGTGATGCTGTATGAGATGCTGACCGGCGCCCTACCGTTTGAAGCGGACAACGCGGTTTCCGTGGCGATCATGCAGTTGCAGGCAGACCCCAAACCGCCGCGCGATATTAACCCCGCCATCCCGGAGGGACTGGAAGAGATCACGATGCGGGCAATGCAGAAGAACCCGGATCAGCGCTATCAATCCGCGGCGGAGATGTTGGAGGATATTGAAGCGTTCCAACGAAATCCGAGCATCAGCTTCCAGTATAAATATTTTATTGACGAAAAGCCCACCAAATATGTGAACGCGATCAGCGCCGTTCGCAATGGCAGGGCGCCTGCCTATAACGACGGCTACGAGTACGAGTATGAAGAAGAGGAGCCGCCGCGCCGCAGGCAGCGGGGCAGCAGCGGTGGCAATAAAAAAACCATGATGGTGGTGCTGGGCATTCTGGCGGCGTTTTTGATCGTCGCACTGAGCATCGGCGTGGCTGCGATCTTCCGCAGCTGCAGCGTGCAGCCGGACGACACAATCGAAATGCCGAGCCTTGTGGGCCAGTTGTACTCGGATGTCCAGAACAACGAGGAATACACCTTCAAGTTTACTGTAGAGACAAAGGAGGATTCCACGAAGGAGCCCGGGATTATCCTCAACCAGAAGCCCACGGCGGGCATGTCCGTCAAAAAGGACGGAGAAGTCCTGCTG
>DBFXIC010000043.1:0-6245 GCA_048455095.1 Anaeromassilibacillus sp. | reverse complement strand
GTGCAGAGCACCAAGGAGTTCTTCGGCGGCGGCACGGGCGCGGGTATTTCGATCAACCCAATTGCATTTCTTACAATCTCCAACGGCAATGTAAAGCTATTGCAGATTGATCCGTATAACAGTTCTGCGGACCGGATCGTCGGCATGGTGCCGGATGTGGTAGATAAAATCAGCGGTATTGTGAATAAAAAGAGCGAGGAGAAGAAAGCGAAAAAAGCCGAGGCCGAGAAGGAGATCACGGTAGAGTAAAATCAAATACTAAAATAAGCAACCGCCTGCATATACCTTTATGGGCAGGTGGTTGCTTTGTGTAAAAAATCAATTTGTTTTTTCCTGGTGGTCGTGCTATGCTTTTATACGGTTGTCTGTTTTGCGCCGGTCGCATACGCGGAGGGGGGGCCGCAGGTCTCCGCGCGGGCGGCGATCCTCATCAACGCGGACAACGGTGAAGCGCTGTTTGAAAAAAATGCAGATGAACAGCGTTCGATGGCAAGCACAACAAAAATCATGACGGCGTTGATTGCGTTGGAAACGGCGGCGACAGAGGACAAAATCATTGCCATCACGGATCAGATGGTACGCGTAGAGGGCTCCTCTATGGGATTGCAGCCGGGCGACAAGCTGACGCTGAAAAGCCTGGCGGCGGGGATGCTGATCGTCTCCGGAAACGATGCGGCGAATTCCGCGGCCGTTGCAGTGGCGGGATCGGCCGAAGCGTTTGCGGAAAAGATGAACCAGAGAGCGCAGGAGCTGGGTATGGAACATACGCATTTTGTCACGCCTTCGGGACTAGATGACGATGCGCACTATTCCACCGCACGGGATATGGCGAAATTGGCTGCTGCGGCGATGAAGAATCCCGATTTTGCCGCGATCGTGGGCCAAAAGGCCATGAATGTTTCCTATGTGTCCCCGGAGCAGACGCGGCGGTTTACGAATCACAACAAGCTGTTGAGCATGTACGAAGGCTGCATCGGCGTCAAGACCGGATTTACCAAAAAATCCGGTCGATGTCTGGTGTCGGCGGCAGAACGTGATGGCGTCCGTTTAATTGCCGTGACGCTGAATGCGCCGGATGACTGGAACGACCACATGGCAATGATGGATTACGGCTTCTCCCAGTTGGAGCATTTTCCCGTGGACGACAGCGGATACAGTGTATCCCTGCCGGTGACGGGCGGAACGGCCCCATCTGTTTTAGTCCAGGGAATGGAAGGAGAAGCGGTCGTGGTGCCGCACGGCGCTTCAGAGCGGGTACAACGCGTGGTAGAGCTGCCACGTTTTGTCTATGCGCCAGTGATGGAACGGCAGGCGGTCGGCCGGGTGCGGTATGTGCTGGATGGAAAAACCATTGCAGAAACGGTTCTGACGGCGCAGGCATGTACGGAACAGCCACCCAGAGAAAAGACCTTCTGGGAAAAGACGATGGAAGCGGTGCGGACGTTGTTCCGCATGGACTGAGAAATCATAAATGAAGGATGTTAATGAATGGCTAAAGATGTAAGATTGCAGAAAATGCTCGCGGACTGCGGCATCGCCTCCCGCCGCAAGGCGGAGGAGATGATCGCGGCTGGAGATGTGCGCGTCAACGGTGCAGTCGCCAAGATCGGGGATAAAGTCGACGTAAAAAAAGATCAGGTCACGGTAAAGGGGAAGCCGGTGGAATCGCATGTGCACGAGGTATATATCATGCTGCACAAACCGCGCGGTTTTATCACTACCATGAGCGACGAGATGGATCGAAAATGTGTGGCGGAGCTGATAAAGGAGATTCCAGAACGCATCTATCCGGTCGGCCGGTTGGACCGCGATTCGGAAGGTTTGCTGTTGATGACAAATGACGGCGCATTTGCCAACGCGATGACGCATCCCTCCAAGCATGTGTCAAAAACATACCGCGTCACCGTCCGCCCTTCTATTACGGAGGATCAACTCACACAGATGGCGGTGGGGATCGAGATCGAAGGAAGAAAGACCGCTCCGGCGGACGTGCGTGTGATTTCCCAGGAACAGGGTCGCGTCGTGTTGGAGATGGTTCTCCATGAGGGACGCAACCGCGAAATCCGCAAGATGTGCGAGGCATTGGGCTTGGAGGTCGCGCGCCTGAAGCGGATCGCCGTCGGTCCGGTCCGCTTGGGGATGCTCCAACCGGGGAAATGGAGGGAACTTACCAGTGAAGAGGTCAAGCGCCTGATGGCCGGAGCGAGAGCGGACAAGCGCGCCCGGGAAAATGAAAACAATCGGAAAGGGGAAACGAAATATGGTCACCATTCTACCACTGCAAGATCCCAAAAGGACGGACGAGCTGCTGGCGGATCTGCCGGACAGGGGAGACAACGTCGCCGTCCTGATGATGGGAGACGCGGATGACGAGCTCGGTTATGTAGTTGTAGATATAAAAGATTCCGTCCTGCGCATGAGAAAGCTGGAGGTGTTCGGTTCCAATCTGGAACAGCCGGATCTGAATGCCCGTGTTTGCGCGGACAGCCTAATGCGGGCCGCCGCGTCATATGGCGCAAACAACGGGGCCTATCGCATAGAAACCGCAGTTTTGGGGCTCGGCGTTCTTTTGCGTCCTGCCGGCTTTACGGAAGAGAACGGAAAGTTTGTCTGTGATTTGTCAAAGATTGTGAAAATCTGTAAAGATTGACCCTGAATTGCCCAATTAACTCTTGTCAAGGCTTTTGGAATATATTATAATTAAAACAATTGTGATAATCTATTTATTGCGATAACTTTTCATTGTATTTTTCAACTGCCTTTCCCGTTACAGCGGAAGGGCAGCGTAGCACCCAACCGATAGAATGGAGGAATTATCATCATGAGCACAGGAAACAGTGCGGAACTGCTGCAGGCTTCCCGCGAAGCCGCGGCAAAGACGAAGGGGTTCCAGCGCATCACCGCTTTGTTTGACGAAGGCACCTTTAACGAGGTGGACAGCTTTGCCAAATCCGGCGACGGTTCTGCAGAAGTCGTAGCGGGCTACGGCGAAGTGGACGGCTGCCCGGCATATGCGTTTGTCCAGAACAGCGATGTGGACGGCGGCGCAATGTCCAAAGCGCAGGCGGCGAAGATCAAGAAAATTTACGATTTGGCAGTCAAGACCGGTTCTCCGGTAGTGGGCATCTACGATTCCATCGGAGGACGCCTGAATCAGGGAGCGGACATGCTTGCTGCTTACGGCGAGATCCTTTTGGGGAACAACAACCTCTCCGGCGTAGTGCCGCAGATTTCTCTTGTGCTCGGCCCGTGCCTGGGCACCTCTGCAATGATTGCCGCGAGCGCGGACATCGTTGTGATGACGGAAAAGGCGCAGCTCACCATCGATACCACCGGCAAGGATGGTTCGGCGGAAGACGCTGCAAAGCTCGGCATCTGCCACGTTGTGGCGAAGGACGACAAGGAAGCGATGATGCAGGTCCGCAAGCTGCTTGCGGTGCTTCCTTCCAACAATCTGGCCGGTGCGCCTGTGTTTGAATCCTCCGACAGCGCGGATGCGGCCATCCCGAACGGCGCGGACGCGAAGAAAATCGCAGCGGCGATTTCCGATAGCGGCAGCTTTATGGAGTTGAACAGCGCATTTGGCGCTTCCGCAGTGACGGGCCTGTCCCAGATCGGCGGTTCCACGGTGGGCGTCACAGCGCTGAACGGTGTGCTGGATGCAGATTCCTGCTCCAAGACGGCGCGTTTTGTGCGCTTCTGCGATGCGTTCTCCATTCCGGTGGTCACGCTGGTCGACGCGAAGGAGTTCATCTCCGTGCGTGAGGCGGCCAAGCTGAGCAATGCATATTCTGAGGCGACGACGGCGAAGATCACTGTCATTACCGGTGAAGCGTATGGCCCGGTTTATGTCGCAGTGGCCGGCCGCGGCGCAAATGCGGACTACACGATGGCGTGGGCGAATGCAGTGGTTTGCCCGCTGGCCCCGCAGACGGCTGCCATGTTCCTGTGGAGCGACCGTTTGAAGAAGTCCGGCAACACCAAGGATGCCCGCAATAAGCTCATCGAAGAGTATAAGGCTACAGAAGCCACGCCGTTTGCAGCGGCGGCCGAGGGCTTTATCGAGGATATTATCAATCCGGCAGAGACACGCGCAAGGCTGATTGCCAACCTCGAAATGCTGGATGGCAAGCGCGTTTCCAGACTGCCGAAGAAGCATTCCAATATCCAGATTTAAAGATCTGTTTCGATTTTTCAATTTAAATTTTGTCATTACTGTCAGGAGGATCACAATATGAAAACGCTCAAGATTACGGTAAACGGCACCCCCTATGATGTGCAGGTTGAAGAGGTCAGCGGTGGCGCTGCTCCTGCCGCCCCGGCAGCTCCGGCTCCGAAGGCCGCTCCCGCGCCCAAAGCTGCTGCAGCTGCACCGGCTGCCGGCGCAGAGGTCGTTTCCTCCCCGATGCCTGGTACGATCATGTCCATCGCGGTGAAGGCCGGCCAGGCGGTCAAGAAGGGCGATGTTCTGGTGGTGCTGGAAGCAATGAAGATGGAAAATGAGATCATGGCGCCCCACGACGCGACCGTCGCGGCTGTCCATGTCAATAAGGGTGACAGCGTTGAATCCGGCGCTGCGCTCGTTTCCCTCCAGTAAGAATCGGTTTTGTATTCCGGATGCACTGGGAACAAACGAAATCGCTGGATAGCGAAAAAATGTGCAAATTCTCTGAAGAATTTGACCGTTTTTGACGCAGTTGGGCACAGGTTTTCCCGTTTCACAGTGTAGTAATGAAATTACAGAACAGGTTCGAAGGGCTTTTACAGATCAAAAACAAGATTTTAGGAGGGACGTATCAAACTATGGCTAATAAAAAGATTGGAATTACAGAAGTTGTGTTGCGTGACGCGCATCAGTCCCTGATCGCCACCAGAATGCCGATCGGCGATATGCTGCCGATTCTGGAAAAGCTGGATTCGGTCGGTTTCCATTCGTTGGAGTGCTGGGGCGGCGCCACATATGACGCTTGCCTGCGTTTCCTGAACGAGGATCCGTGGGACAGACTGCGCACGATCCGCAAGCATTGCCCGAATACGAAGCTGCAAATGCTGTTCCGCGGCCAGAACATGCTCGGTTATCGCCACTATGCGGATGACACCGTGGAATATTTGGTGCAGCGTTCCATTGCGAACGGCATCGATATCATTCGCATTTTTGACGCATTGAACGACATCAAGAATCTGCAGGTTGCAATCAAAGCCGCGAAAAAAGAGGGCGGCCATGCGCAGGTTGCGATTTCCTATACCACCGGCCCGGTATTCACCACCGATTACTACGTAAAGTACGCAAAGCGCATTGAGAGCGCGGGCGCGGACTCCATCTGCATCAAGGACATGGCCGCTTTGCTGACGCCGTACGAGACCTATGACCTGGTAAAGGCATTGAAAGCTGCGGTCAAGATCCCGATTCAGCTGCATACGCATTATACCTCCGGTTTGGCATCCATGTGCCTGATGAAGGGCATCGAAGCGGGTGTGGATATGATCGATACCGCGATGTCCCCGATGGCTTTGGGAACCTCCCATGCGCCGACTGAGTCCATGGTCGCCGCGCTGCAGGGCACCAAGTACGACACCGGCCTTGACCTCAAGGTATTGAATGAAATCCGCGAATATTTCATGCCGTTGCGTGCGAAGTACATCAAGAGCGGCCTGCTCGACCCGTCCATGCTGGCGACCAACACCAAGGCGCTGGTTTACCAGGTGCCGGGCGGCATGCTGTCCAACTTGCTGTCTCAGTTGAAGCAGGCAGGCAAGGCAGATAAACTCGAAGACGTGTTGAAGGAAGTGCCGCGCGTGCGTAAGGATGCTGGCTATCCGCCGCTGGTTACGCCGTCCTCTCAGATCGTTGGCACGCAGGCGGTGTATAACGTCATCACTGGCGAACGCTATAAGATGTGCACGAAGGAATTTAAGGATTTGGTAGCCGGCAAGTACGGTACTACGCCGGTGGCGATCGATCCGGAATTCCGCAAGAAGATCATCGGCGATGAGAAGCCGATCACCTGCCGTCCGGCCGACCTCTTGGAGCCGGAGCTCGAGAAGCTCCGTGCGGAGATTGCGGAGTGGTCCGAGCAGGAAGAGGATGTGCTCTCCTATGCACAGTTCCCGAAGGTGGCGCTGGACTTCTTCAAGAAGCGCAGAGACGCCGAATATGGCATCAACAGCACGCTTTCAAATGCGGAAAAGCAGGTTCATCCTGTATAAATTTTAAATGCATACAAAGCCTCTAAACAGTAAGACAC
>DBFXIC010000042.1:0-8342 GCA_048455095.1 Anaeromassilibacillus sp. | reverse complement strand
GATGGGCAATAAGAAATAGAGAAGTTTATATAGAAAATGAGACATGAAAAGGGGTTATCTGATGAAAAAGAAAACAGTTCGTTCTGTATTGGCAATGATGTTGGCAGTACAGATGGCATTTACAGCTTCTGCTCCGGCGTTTGCCGCTGCTGAGGCGGTAAATATGGGAAATCAAAGTGCTGTTGTTCTGCAAGAAGGGCAGGATATTCCGGTCTATCTAAGCGATATGACTTGGAAATCTGCTGCAGTGGGCTACAGCAGCGCAACCAAAGACAAGGATATGGACGGAAATCCGTTGAAGCTGGTTCAGGCAGACGGATCGTTGAAGACGTACAGCAAGGGCCTCTTTGCCCATGCGCCCTCTGAAATTTCTTACGATATTGAGGGAAAAGGCGTCAAATCGTTTCATGCCGAGGTCGGCATCAACAATGGACGTGATGGGGCAAGCTGTGCATTTATTGTAAAGGCAGACGACAAGATAATTGCGCAGACAGATGTCATCCGGGGAAATGCAAAGGCGCAGGTCATCGATGTTGAGGTACCGGCGGATACAAACACGCTGACTTTGATCTCGACCGACGGCGGCGACAACAAGAACAACGACCACAGCGTTTGGGGCGACGCGCAGATCGTATTGGACGGTACCGTGCAGAAGAATCTGAAACGGGTGATGCTGCAGGCTTCCGATTCCATCCTGGAAGTGGGAAAAACTTCCCAGATTACCATAACGGGAATTCTGGTGGACGATTCCAAGGCGGAAAGTTTTGACTCGCTTTCCTACGAGAGCAGCAATCCGGAAATCGCCACCGTAGATGCAAACGGCATCGTAACCGGCGTTTCCAATGGTGTCGTGACCATCACCTGTTCGGCGGCCATCGGCGATATCGTGAAATCCAACACTGTGGATCTGGTAGTCGGAGCGGAAACACAGGGAACCACTTGGTCAATCCAGTCTCCGGACGGCAGTAGAAACGCGGTGTTCGCACTTAATGAAAAGGGAAAACTTCGCTATTCCGTGTTGAATGAGTCCCGGACAGTTCTCGGGCTGGCGGACGCCGGCATTGTGACCAGCTTGGGTGATTTCTCCAGCGGTCTTACCTTCAAAAGTGTATCGGATGCGAAAGAGATCAACGAGACCTATTCGGTTATCTCCAGCAAAAAGGCCGAGTATATGAACCATGCGCTGGAGCGTACCATTACTTTTGAAAAAGATGGCATGGAATTTGACGTCATTGTGCGCGCGTACGACGACGGAATTGCATTCCGCTACGCCATCCGTTCTGCGGATGGTTCGGAACAAGAGATGACCATTTCCCGTGAGACGACGGCTTTCCAGGTTCCGGCCGGCTCCAAAACATGGGCGCAGGAACACGGTACCGGCGGCGCCTGGTCTTATGAAGGCAGTTTCTATGAGAAGCCGATTGAGGAAGTCACGGGTGGTCAGTCCATCCCGCTGCTCTTTGAAACACCCAACGGCGACTTTACCCTTCTGACAGAAGCGGAACTGAGCGGCGAATATATCGGTTCCATGGTCAAGGTGGAAGAAAACGGCATCTTGCGCGTTTCTTATACGCCCCAACAGGGAACGAAATTGGTAACGACCTCCGCGCCGTTTGAAACTCCGTGGAGAGTGGCCATCACCGGCACACTGGGCGACATTGTGGAAAACACCATGGTGGAGAACCTGAGCGCACCGGAAAAGACCGAGTACGACTACGAGTCCTGGGTGCACCCGGGCTTGACTTCCTGGTCTTGGATTGCAGCGGGTCAAACTTCCGCCAATCAGCACAATCCAGATTTGATCAAGCAATACATCGACTTTACGGCCGAGATGGGCTGGAAGTATTACATATTGGATGAAGGCTGGCAGCCGCCCGCACCGAGCGGAAGCGATAGCCGCTATGCTGGCTACTACGATTGGTTCGACGAGATTGTCGATTATGCGGATAGCAAGGGCGTGGGCCTGATCGCATGGGTCATCTGCGACGATCTGAACACCCAGGAGAAACGCGACGCCCGCCTGATCGAGTGGGCGGAAAAAGGCATCAAGGGCATCAAGATCGACTTCTTTGACCGTGAGACGCAGGACCGCACGCAGCTCTTTACCGACGTTTATGAACAGTGCTCCGAATTGAAGATGCTCCTCAATGTACACGGCGCCAACAAGCCGACCGGTGAGATCCGCACCTATCAGAACGTTTTGACCCGTGAGGCCATCCGCGGCCAGGAACAGGGTGACCTGAAGCCGGAACAGTTCAGCATTCTGCCGTTTACCCGTTGTGCGGTCGGTCCGGCAGACGTCACGGAAACCCTCTATCCCAGAGGCAGTTCCAGCACTATCGGCTTCCAAATTGCCAGCTCAATTTTGGTCCAGAGCGGCCTGCATTGCATGGCGAGCGGCCCCGACGATTATTTGAACAGTCCGACCTATTCCCTGTATAAGGATATGCCCGCTGTTTGGGATGATACAAAGCTGATCGACGGCTATCCGGGCGATTTTGTCACGATGGTACGCCGCAGTGGGGACAACTGGTTTGGCGCATCGACCACTACGGAAGCGCGCGACGCGGAGTTCCCGCTCGACTTCTTGGGCGATGGCAAATATTATGCGCTGGTCTATAAAGATGCCGGCAGCAGCCGAAACGACATTGCAATGGAATGCATTGAAGTGACCAAGGCAGATAAGCTGACCGTTCCTATGAAAAAAGGAGGTGGCTGTGCGGTCAAGATTGTCAAAGAGAAGCCTGCCAGCATCGCTTCTGTCACCTTGAATAAATCGGTCCTCAGCATGGAAGCCCGCCAGAAGGTCACCCTGAAAGCGGACGTAACGCTGGAAGAAAATGCGCTGATTAAGAACGTCAATTGGACGTCCAGCGACGAATCGGTTGCGACCGTATCCGCAACTGGTGAAATTACCGCCATTGCTCCGGGTACCGCGGTGATCACAGCGGTCTCTCCGGTGGATCCCTCCATTAAGGCGGAGTGCGTGTTGACCGTTATTCGGGATAAATACATTATCAATGATGAAACTTGGTCCATTGTCAACGAGGATTTGGATAAGGTTCGTTACAACAGCGAAAACTCCATTACGATCACATCCCAGCAGGGTGAGATCGGCGAAAGCAGCAACACGCTGGACAATATCTTTACTACCGTGCCGGCCGATCAGGACTTTGCCATCAGTGTGAAGGTGACAGGCGGCCTGAGCGCCAACTATCAGGCAATCGCTTTAACGGCGTTTACAGACACGGCAAACGTTGTCAGTGCGATGAGAAGATACCACAGTTCCTTTGGAAACAACTGCTTTGCCATGGTCCGCAATGAGAAAGGCCAGGGTATGACGGAAGCGCCGACGCAGAAGGATACCAATAAGGACGCGGACGCCTATTTGAAGCTGGTCAAGAAAGGCAAGACCTTCACCAGCTATTACAGCTACGACGGCGTGAACTGGACGGAAATCCGCAGCCAGGATGCTAAGGGAACCATTGCAGACGCGGAAGCAAAGGATATCAAGATCGGCGTCTACACCAGCACCGGCAACTCTGCCGCGTATAAAGACGCCACCTTTACCGACTTTACCTATTATGCGGGCGACAGCACGGAAGGTACGATTATCCCGTTTGCCAAGCTGCGCGACGATATCAGCACTTACACCGTCACCTTTGACAGCCAGGATGCCGATGTTCCGGCAACTCCGAACACCATGGATGTTGTGTTCCCGGCCACGACCGTAACCGGCCTGCCCAGCAACCCGGAACGCGACGGTTATACATTTGGCGGATGGTTTACCGAGCCGGACGGCAAGGGTACGGCGTTCACTACCGATACAGAGGTGAACGGCAATCTGACCGTGTACGCTTACTGGATCCAGGACGACTATGTATTGGACAGCAGTTGGAGCGTGATCAATAAAGACGCCGACAAGCTGGTCATCAACAGTGAAAACTCCGTCAGTATCACAATGCAGGAGGGCGAAATCGGTGGAACGCTCAAAAACGTGCTCACCACGGTTCCGGCAGCCCAGGACTTTGCCATCAGCGTCAAGGTCAGCGGCGGCCTTACCGATGATTTCCAGTCCGCAGCGCTCGCCATTATGACCGATACCAACAACGTGGTAGCCGCGATGAGAAGACATCACAGCTTCTTTAAGAACCAGTGTTTTGCCATGATCGCCGGTGGTGTGGAAAAACCCTATCAGGTGGATACGCAGAAGGATCAGGAGGCTTATCTGAAGCTGGTCAAAGACGGAGCCATGTTCACCAGTTATTACAGCTATGACGGTGTGAACTGGACAGAAATCCGCAGCCAGGAATATAATAGATTGAAGGACGTTGCCGCAGAAGATCTGCGCATCGGCGTCTATGCCAGTACCGGAAACTCGAATAAATACAAGCCGGTCACCTTTACGGACTTTACCTATTATCCGGCAGATGGCGGAAAAGAAATGGTTATCCCGTTTGCAAAGAGCAATAAACCGGTGGTTCCGGACGAAGGAACGCTTTCGGTGAAGTACAATAGCGGCGTGAAGCTCACCGTCAATGGTGAGACGCAGAAGCTGGCGGACCTGATCGGAAAATACGAGGAGAAAAAGGTGGAGGCCGGCACTCCGTATACGTTGGTATTTGCACCGCGTGCCGAGGGCAGGGAATTTAGCTCTGTCACGATCAACGGCGTCGAACAGGAAATCAAGGACACGGCGGCGTTCACATACGAGTTTACGACGGATGGTGAAGCGCAGGAATTGAATTTTGCGTTTGCTCAGGTTGATAAACGGATTCTGCGCGACCTGATCGTCTATGCAGAGGATTATGCTGCAAACAACGACATGGAATCCCTGGTTCCCGTTGTTAAGAAGAAGTTTGAGGCGGCTTTGGCAGATGCGATTACTGTACGCGATACCGTTGCGGTCACACAGGAGCAAATCAACGATTCCTGGTCGGATCTGCTCGACGCTATCCACCTGTTGAACTTCGAGAAAGGCAATAAGGCCAAGCTGACCGAATTGGTGGGTTATGCAAACAGTATTGTAACAGAGGATTTTACGCCGAACAGTGTGGCAATTTTTGAGGCGGCTTTGACGGCGGCTCAGGAAGTCCTGGATGATGAAAATGCTCTACAGGCGGACATTGATAATGCCTATGAGACGTTGCATGAGGCGGCTTTGGCTCTTGTGAACGCTGCAAGCGTGGAGGCGCTTCAGAATCTTGTGGACGAGGCGGGCGATATTGATCTTGGTGAGTATATCGATCTTAAGAACGATGACTTCAAAGAGTATCGCGAGGCGTTGGAACAAGCCAACAAAGTCCTGGCTGATAAAAACGCGACGCAGAAGCAGGTGGATAGCGCGGCGGAAGCGCTGGTAAAGGCGATGAGTGACCTGCGCAAGACACCCAACAAGGATGCATTACGCGATTTGGTGATCGAGGTAGAAGCACTTGATCTAAGCGCTTACACACCGGAAAGCGCGGCACAGGTCCGCGATGTACTGGCGAGCGCGAGGGATCTTTTGAACAACGACCTTGCAACGCAGGAAGAGACGGACGAGATGGAAGCGGCGTTGAACGAGGCATACAAGAGCCTGGAGACCAAAAAGAACAATACGCCTTCCGGCGGATCTTCTTCCAGTTCCCATACGAATAAACCGTCCGGCAATACCTATGGAACAGAGGGCGCAGTACCGGCGGCAGTTGTCCAGACTGCACAAGAAGTTAAAGTAGAGGCTTCTGTCCGGTCCGACACAACGCTTCCGTTCACCCTGAAGAGAGGGCAGGCGTATTGCTTCAAGATGACGGTACTCAATGGCAGCACAGCCGCTCCGAATTTTACTGTCGGCGACGGCAGTGTACTGAAAACGCAGTTTGTTGCGAAAGTAGGAAACGACTACTACTACCGCGTGTGGGCGATTGGCATGCCGGGCAAGAGCACGGGCGTCTATACCCAGATGCCGCAGGAAATGCCGCAGCGGCATTGCATCGTAACAATCGCGTAAGTAAAATGGCAGCCGCTCACTCGGAGCTTCCGAGGAAGACAGCATATTTTACACATTGCTGGGCAAATATGGTTGTCTTGTGAGAGGGTTCTCAGCAGAGAATCTTTTTGAGCCGGTAATAAAGATGGAGTTGCTCCGAAACAGGACACCAGAAAATAGCGCACAAGGACGCGCCTTGAAATTGGCTTTAAAAGCTTTTTCAAGGCGCGCTTTTCTCTTTTTGTGCAGATTATGATCAACTCGCCATGAAAACACAACCGCTCGGGAGTAATTCCTTTAAGAGTGCGCAGCACTTTTATAAAAAGTTTTATTCTGCCAACTTTTTGACCTGCGTTTCCGTCTAAAGGAATGACTGGAGAAGCCGGACCAAATATTGCCAAGCGATATTACACAAGTGTAACCGCCGATTCGCTTGCCAATTCTCCGGCGGTAGGGTATAATAAGACTTACCAAAACCGCCAAATTTGGACAGCACGATTTCGCTCCTATTGCGGAAATGCTGCAATACTGTTACGAAAGGGAGAGGAAACATATGAAAAGAAGCAAAAAGCTGCTTTCGCTGCTCTTGACAGTTGCCATGCTGTGTACAGCGTTCAGCGGTACTGCATATGCCGCGTCATCAAAACTTGAAGATGCGTATGATGTTGAAAAGGTCGATGGAAAATATACGATTGTAGAGATTAATGGAGACGGCGACTATTATCATTCAAAATCCTCCATCACTGTTCCCGATAAGATTGACCGAAAAACAATTACCCGCATTGGAAAGGGCAGTGGACCGGTTTTGTCCGGTACTGGATCAGATAAAAACGTCTATCTTCCCAGTACGATTAATCTGATTGCCGACGGTGCGTTTGAGGGTTCCTCCATCAAGCGTATTTCCATGGAGGAAGGCCCGCTGGAAATCGGCGAGCGCGCTTTTGCGGGCTGCAGCGATATGACCTCCGTGACCTTTGCGAACTCCATTACTAAAATGGGTATTGAGGCGTTCAGCGGCTGTTCTTCCCTGCGCAGCGCGACGCTTCCCACAAGCTTGACAAAGATTCCGGATAGCGCGTTTGAGGATTGTAGCGATCTGCGTTCCGTCACCATCGGCAGTGCTGTCACCAGTATTGGCGACAGTGCATTTGCCGGCTGTGACGAGTTGGAAGAAGTGACGATTCCGCCGAACGTGACCCGGATCGGCTATGACGCGTTTGACGACTATGTGACGATTAGAGGCTACACTGGGAGTGCAGCAGAGAAATACGCGAAGGAAAACGACCTCGACTTTGTGAATCTGGGTAATTCCTACAGCGCGGCAGTACGCTTGAGCACTTCTGCATTGAGTGTTGCAGTCAATGGTACCAACACCTTTACGGTGACGAATCCGACGACCAGCAACTACAGCGTTACCTCCAACTCCAGCGCGGTCAGTGTGACCCAGAGCGGTTCCACTGTAACGGTGCGCGGCGTTTCTGTCGGCACAGCTACCCTGACAGTTGCGGCGACCGGTTACGCCTCTGCGACGCTGACGGTGACCGTTTCCAACAGCGGGAGCAGCACCAATTCGTCCTATATCACATTGGACACCAGCTCCTATTCGTTTAATGTGGGCAATGTTTACTATCCGCTCGCACGCACCAATTCTGCTACAACACCGACCTGCACCAGCAGTAACCCGAATGTAGTAACCGTCAAATTCCAGGCGGATCGTTCGAACCGCTCGGATCTCCGTGGCGGATATACCCATGCGTATCTCTATCAGATCCAGGGAAAATCCGCGGGAACGGCGACCATCACGATCACCAGCGGCAGCTACAGCGCTTCCTTCCCGGTGACGGTTGGAACCTCTCCGAACGGCTCCGCATTCTGCAATCCGAGCGTAAACTTCGGCGTTTACAAGGGTAGAAGCTACGATGTGCAGATGACGGTGACGGGCTCCAACAATATGCCGAGCTTCACGGTCGGCAACGGCAATGTGTTTAAAACCCAGTATGTTGGCAAGAGCGGAAACGTCTATACCTTCCGTGTCTGGGCCATCGGCAGCCCGGGCCAGAAGACTGGCCTGTACACGCAGATGCCAGGCGACTCCAAAGTGGTCTTGCACTGTGAAGGGCAGATCGCCTACGGCTGATAATTCCTTAAATATTCAGAGGGTCTCCGTTTAACGGAGATCCTCTTTTTATATGTATAATATTGCGATGTTAATACTTTTAGTATATATCGATCTTTTTTTTGATTTGTCAGATGGGTAATCTTTAGCGGTCCTGTTGTTTGAAACTGGGAAGAACCAGAAGGGTGTTTTAAAATGAAGCGCGGTTGTATGAATGCAGGTTTGCAAGATAAGCGTTGACAATGAATTCCTTATGTC